>DASPKH010000350.1:0-5639 GCA_035628175.1 Patescibacteria group bacterium | reverse complement strand
ATTGCTCTCGCGGAAAACTACTGCCAATATAGCGCCCACGGCAATCGAAAGGCCGCCACTGATAAAAAAACGCCGCACAATAAATGGCGCATCAATGCCATAATCAGGTTTCGGCACATTCTCTTCGGCTGTTTGAACGTTTTCCACAGATCTCTTTTAAAAAGTCTTACTTCGCTTTTCTAAAAATATAGCTTTTTGCCCGTATTCTAAAACGGTTTTTAAAAAACCATTACACTTTTTTATAAATTTCCGGCGCATTATTGAAGTCAGCACTTTTCCCGCGAGGAATGCTCAGTGATTTCCAGCTCGCGCTTTTAAAAAGTTTTGCCAGGAAAACAATCTGCCCCACATGGTATGAATAATGAGTGAGCTGCCGCGAGATTGCCTGCATTACAGTAAATTCCTCGCCGCGTATTGTCACTGTTTTTAAAACATCATCAGCAGTTAATTCGCCAACTGTTTTCAAAACCAGCGTCCACCCGTCCTCCCACAGTTTTAAAAGATCTTCCTGTGAAGAATCAGCTTCGATTTCAAACTCAGAATCACGGTTGCGGTTTGGCTTTTCGCCGTCTGTTGTTAGGAAATCCGTCCAGCGCGAAAGCATATTACCGTGCATGTGTTTGATGATTATTGCGATGGAATTCGATTCAGCTTCAGGTGTTTTTAAAAAGTCAGCATTTTCAAGTTGAGCAAATGATTTGTCGGCAAGCGCTTTTGTTTTTTGGAATTGCAAAAGCGCGTCATCAAGGAAATGTTGGGCAAGGTCCATAGTTGTGATTTGTAATTTGGTTTTAAACATTGCTTTTTAAAAACCTGAGTATAGTTTTGTTGAATTCATCGGGATTTTCAAGGTTACTCATGTGCGCTGCATTTTTTAAAACATGAAGCTCCGAGTTTTTTATCGCATGGTGCATAACGTGAGCATTTTCCGGTGTGGTGAGCGTATCTTCTTCGCCGACGAGGATAAGCGTTGGGATTGTGATCTCTTTTAAAAAATCCGTTGTATCAGTTCTCGCTGCAAGCGCAAGGAGCGTTCCGCAGATTGCTGATGGCGAATTTTTCTCAATAATTTTTCGGATTTCTGTTACAACAGATTTATTATTCCGGAGCGTATCTTCAGCAAAAATCCCCTGTACAAAACCGCGCGCAAACACTTCTACGCCTTTTTGCCTGATTGCCTTAATGTGCTCAGAGCGCTTGATCTTTGCAGCATTTGTGTCTGCTTCACTTTTTGTATTGCACAAAATCAGGGTTTTAAAGCGGCTTTGGTCGCGTTCTACTGCACGTAGTGCGATATAACCACCCATTGAAAGGCCGCACAGGATTACCTTCTTAAAATCAAGCGTGTCGAAGAGTGCGAAGAGATCATCCACGAACATTTCAATAGAATACTGGCCACCTGCAACAGAGCTGCCGCCATGGCCGCGAATATCCGGCGCAATTGCCTGAAATCCATCGAGATTTTTGAAAAGTGCAAGTTGCGAATCCCACATACGGCGGGAAAAGGGGAAACCGTGGAGAAAAACGACGGGTGTTCCGGTTGGGTCACCGGACTGCGAATAGGAAATGGAAATGCCGTTTGCCGTAATTTTCATGCTGTTTTAAAAGCTGATTCAAAAAAGTAGGTTTTAAAACTTTTATGAAATTACAGAAAATTATTTAAAAAAACAGCAATTATTCAACAGCAGGAAATTCAATGATAAAGGTCGCGCCATGGCCTTCTGTGGATTCGCACCATACTTTCCCGTTCATTGCTTCGATGAATTTTTTCACAATGGAAAGTCCGAGCCCGGTAGAATCCTCGCCACCGGTAGGCTGGGCCGAAAGGCGGGCAAATTTTAAAAAGAGTTTTTGCTTGTCATCTTCACTGATTCCCGGGCCTTCATCTTTTACAAGAGCACGAATAGTTTTATCTTTTTTCTGAAGCTCAAGTGTGACTTTCTTCCCCAATGGTGAAAACTTTATCGCGTTGGAAAGGAGATTGTCAAAAACAAGGCGTAACGTATTTTCATCACCATTAATAAAACAACCCGGACAATTATTAAAGGCAAGGGAAATATTTTTTACGGCGGCGCGATTGCGGAAATCCTCAATTACAGTATGCGCTACAATACTTATGTCTGTTCTTTGTAATGTGATCTTTGCGGCATCCATATCCGTGGCACGGGCTTCAAGGAGCCGGGCGATAATGCCCGACATCCTGGCTGCTGTACGCGTAATATTCTGGGCCTGCTGCCTGATCTCAGACAGGCTCATGGAAATATGATATTTTTCGAGCATAGCCGATGCAAGACTAATGCCGGCGAGCGGATTTTTCAAGTCGTGCGCTACAATTGCCAAGAGATCATTTCGCTCTTCCACAAGAAGCGTAAGGCGCTCGTTGAGGTCGGCAAGCTCCACATTTTTTAAACGGTAAATTTCCGCTTCCTTGCGGGTATTCTCAAGATTAAAGCTAATCTCGAGAATTTTCATTCTACGCGTTGTTTCATCATTAAAAACTTCATTTTTAATATTATGAAAGAGTTCGAAATGTAGGAGAGATTTTTTAAAATCTCCGCGGAGCTTATATAACTCTGCCAACAACTGATGCGCTTCAAATATTTGTGGCTTCTTTTGCTGCTGTTCAGCTATCTGTAGAGCCTCCTTTGCAAACGGAATGCCTTTTTCTGCGTCCTCTCTTTTGACAAAGAGCCGAGCAACACTCGAAAGAATATCAGCTTTCTGGCCATTATCACCTATTTCGGTTATCAACTGGATGCTTGTCATGAGCATGTTATATGCCGAGTCGAGTTCGCCAAGCTCAAGCTGCACCCTTCCGATATCGCTCAGGCATAAGGCGGTCTGACGCTTATCTCCGATGGCCTCTGCAATCTTTAAAGATGCCTGAATTTTTTCAAGAGCCATGTCATATTGCCAAAGCTGGACATATACACTTCCGATATGTGAAAGTGCGACCGCTTCACCCTGGCTATCGCCAAGGGAGCGCTGCATTGAAAGGTAGTTGTCGAAGTACTGCAACGCATTTTTAAAATCTCCAAGCTGATAATAAATACTGCCGATATTATGGTACGCCGTTGCCTTAGCGCGGCTATCGCCTGAATGCTCTTTTAAAGAGAAACTTTTGAGATAATACTCCAGCGCTTTTGCATAATTGCCGGCAGAATGGTGCGCATTGCCAATATTATTTAAAGCGAAAGACTGGCCCGGCTCATCATTAATATATTTGTAAAGCTCATATGCGTCGTGGTGGGATTTTAATGCTTCGGAGTGATTGCCCATGTTAAAATGAACGTTGCCGATAAAGACTAAGGAATTTGCCTCAAGCAGTATATCTCCGGTCTCACGACTGAGGTACAGCGCACGAAGGTGCAGGTTTAAGGCATCCTGCGATCGGCCAGTGCTATTGTAGATATGCCCTGTATTATTAAGTGTATTTGCAATGCCCCCCAGATCATTTATCTCCTTAAAAAGTTTGAGTGCACGCTCCAGGTACCCGAGTGCATCATCAAAATGGGTAAGGAAACGGTTGGCGCGACCCAGATTTAGAAGTGCATTAGCCATCCCGGCGCAGAAGCCAACCTTATCGGCAAGTCTGTAGGCCTCTTCAGCAAGCTCCAGAGAATGACGCGTATTCGTCCGCACAATCTGTTCCGATTTCTGATTAAGATCGCTGGCTAGTTGTACGGATGATACAGTAGAATCTATCGTAGTTTCATTATCTAATGCTTCAACCATTTTCCCGCTTCCTTGTGGTGGTGAGGTCATGTTCAATCCTGTAATTTCGAAATATACAATTTTTTTTTTGTAATTGATTGCGTAAAAATACTTACTTTTATCAATAGTTATGAAATCCATAAACCTATGTAGGGATTTGTCAGTAGTGCTTTTGCCTTATACCCATGATTTATTCAATTTACCATAACTCTGAATTATCTGTAGGATTCTGATTTTATGGCCATTTCTTGAATAACATGTTTGCAATCACTCTAGATGGGAACTTTTTAAGAAGAAAAGTAATTTGCGTGTTATCACCTTTTAAAACGGATTACCACCTTTTAAACAAGAAATTTCAATCTGCTTCCATAATTTTACATCATGTCAGTACAGGAAATATTTTCGCTTGACGGCAAAGTTGCCGTTGTAACCGGTGCTCTCGGGCTCATTGGAAAGGAACATTGTCGTGCGCTGTCCAATGCCGGCGCAAGCGTTGTGGTCGCCGATCGCGATGAGGCAAAATGCAATGAATTCGCACGAACCCTACAAGGTCAAACGCTGGCAAAAGGCGTGGATATTACGAACGAGGATTCTGTTCGCGAATTGCGTGATGCAGTTTTAAAAGAGTTTTTTAAAATTGATGTTCTCGTGAATAACGCGGCTATCAATGACATGGTGGAAAACCCGAACGCAGATCCAGAAGTGTCAAAATTTGAAAATTATCCGCTTGAATTGTGGAAGAAAGTATTAGATGTGAATGTGACGGGAATGTACCTTTGCTCGCAGATCCTCGGCACTGAAATGGCGCGTCAGAAAAGTGGGAGCATTATCAACATTGCTTCCACATATGGAATTGTAGCTCCGGATCAGTCAATTTACAGACGTCCGGATGGCTCGCAGCCATTTTTTAAATCGCCTGCATATCCAACAACAAAAGGCGCAGTGATTAATTTTACTCGATTTCTTGCAGCGTATTGGGGTTCAGCAGGTGTGCGAGTAAATACATTATCGCCTGGCGGGGTGGAAAATGGTCAGGATGAATATTTTATACAGAATTACTCCAAAAAAACGCCGCTCGGACGTATGGCAAAGCCAACCGATTATAAAGGAGCGATTGTATTCCTTGCGAGCGACGCTTCGAGCTACATGACAGGGGCAAATCTTGTAGTAGATGGCGGCTGGACAGCATGGTAGTTTTTAATTTTAATGTTTTAAAATTTGAGTTTTAAAAAATCAGGAAAAGTTTTTAAAGAGAATATAAAGAAAAGATTTAAAAAGTATGATAAATTTTATAACATATAGAATGGGGAAGATATGGCAGAACGCAAGGTGAAAGTTGGTAATCGTTACATCGGTGATGGCGAGCCGACATATGTAATTGCGGAGATCGGTATTAATCATAATGGCTCACTGGAAAACGCGCGTAAACTGATCGAAGGTGCAGCAGAAGCAGGCTGCAATGCGGTGAAATTCCAAAAACGGACGCCTGAGCTGTGTGTGCCGAAAGACCAGTGGTATATCGAGCGTGATACGCCGTGGGGCCGCATGACATATATTGACTATCGCCATAAAGTAGAATTTTCAAAAGAGGACTATGAGAAAATTTCTCAATACTGCAGAATTGCGGGAATTGACTGGCTTGCTTCATGCTGGGATGAGGAAGCGGTAGACTTTATTGAGCAATTCGATACACCGTTTTATAAAGTTGCTTCTGCATCGCTGACAGATAATGATCTTTTAAAAAAGCTCCGTTCTACAGGCAAGCCGCTTATGATCTCAACCGGAATGAGCACAATGGAGGAGATTGAGGAGGGCGTAAAGCTTATCGGACTAGAAAACCTGATGATCGCGCATTCTACTTCTACCTATCCGTGCAAAGTAGAAGAACTAAATTTAAAAATGATTACAACACTCCGTGAACTTTT
>DASPKH010000349.1:0-4725 GCA_035628175.1 Patescibacteria group bacterium | reverse complement strand
CCCCACAGGCTTGGCATAACGAGCGAGCCGCCTTCATAGCGACGTGCCGTCGGGTCAAGCGGCTGGTCAAAATCAAAGAAATTCCATGGGTTTTCCACTGAAAGCCAGCCTATATTCTGCTCTGTGATTTCCTGCTGCAATTTTTCCGTTACATACAGAAATCCTGAGCCGTGCGGCGACATTTGCCATTTCTGCGCGCCTGCTGCCAGTGCATCAATGTTCATTTTCTGCACGTCCAGTTTCACCGCGCCAACTGCCTGTATTGCGTCTACAGCAAGAATAATATTCCGCTTGCGGCAAATCTCACCTATCGCCTGTAAATCCGCTCTAAAACCTGTTAGAAATTGCACGGCACTAAGCGCAACAACGCGCGTTTCCAGTTTTAAAAAGCGCTCGATCATCTCTGGCGTGATACGGTTGTTTTCCGAGGGAATTACGTCCACCTCCACGCCACGCCTTTTTAAGGCGCGGTATGGATATACATTTGCCGGAAATTCCATATCGTTTAAAAGAACTCTGTCACCTCTTTTCCACTTAATGCCTGAAGCAACAATATTGATCGCGTCAGTCGTGCTCGGCGTAAATGCAATACGTGTAGAAGATTCGGCATTGATAAGTGTAGCAATATTTTTGCGAAGCTCCGTAATTTTTTCAAGCGTCGTCCAGTAATCATCAATTGCTCCGGAAGATCTGTTGTTAAGATGTGTCTGCACGGCAGCCACCACCCGCGTGGAAAGTGGGCTGGTGGCTGCGTGATTGAGGTATATCCGGCCAGAGGCAATATGCGGGAAAAGCGCACGGGCTTTTAAGAGAACATCTTCTGGAAAAAGCTGGGGTTTCATGCAGTTTTATAAATCGTTGAGAGCGCGGGCAAACCGCTCTATGCCTTTGATAATCATTTCATCAGCCGCAGCAAAGGAAAATCGCACACAACCATTCGCGCCAAAGGCCTCACCCGGCACAAGCGCCAGGTGATGCTTTACAAGCAGCTTTTCGCAAAAATCTGTGGCGGAAAAATCACCTTTTTTTAAACGTTCGCTGATGTCAGGAAAAACATAAAAAGCGCCATCCGGCATCACAAGATTCACACCGGGAATTTCTTTTAAAAGTGTTGAGATCAGTTCTCGTCTGCGCTCAAAAACTTTTCGCATTCTTTCTACTTCATCAATTCCATAGAGCAGTGCAGCAAGTGCTGCCTTCTGCGCAATGGAATTCGGATTGGACGTGGTTTGTCCCTGTACCTTGGCCGCCTGTTTTAAAACTTCCTTCGGCGCGTGCATAAATCCAATCCGCCAGCCTGTCATTGCGTACGCTTTTGAAACACCGTTGACCGTGACCACACGATCTTTTAAAACATCGAGCGAACCAATGCTGAAATGCCTGACAGTACCAAATGTGATCTTCTCATAAATTTCATCACTGATCACAAAACACGAATGATCTTTTAAAACCTCGGCCAGCGCGCGGATTTCCTGCTCAGTGTACATCACCCCTGTCGGGTTGGACGGGCTGTTGAAGATGACACATTTCGTTTGCGGCGTAAGCGCCTCAGCAAGCTGCTTCGGCGTCATTTTAAAATTACTGGCAGCGGTAGTTTCTACGATCACAGGTTTCGCACCGGCTATCGTGACCATCGGCGGGTAGCTTACCCAGTATGGCGCAGGAATAATCACCTCATCGCCTTCATTGCAGAGAGCGATCAGCACGCTCAGGATGCACTGTTTGGCGCCGTTTGAAATGAGGATTGTTTCCGCTGTTGCGTTTTTCAAACCATTTTCTTTTACAAATTTTTCAGCAACAGCCCTGCGCAATTCAACAATACCACTCGGATCTGTATAATGGGTAAAATCATCCTGCAGAGCATCAATCGCAGCTTTTTTAGCGCAGTCCGGGGTTGGGAAATCAGGTTCGCCGGTACAGAGATTTACCACATCTTTCCCCTCTTTGGACATCACCTTGGCACGGCCCGAAAGCGCGAGCGTCTGCGATTCCGAAGCCAAGGTCACTCTATGCGAAAATTCAACATGTTCTGTAATTTCAGCCATTATTATATTTAAAAACCTTTTTTACACATTAATTAATTACTACGAATGATTGGTTTTGAGTTCCTGAATCGGAGGATAGGCGCACCATATATACTCCGGCAGCTAGGCCCTTCGGTTGAAATCCCAGCAGGTAACTTCCAGGTGTCACAAAGCCCTCTTTCAAAACTTCGACAGTCTGACCAAGAAAGTTTACAATTTCAATTCTGATATTTTTCTGTGTATAGGCGATATATTCGATCTGCGCGGTTTCGCCTGTTCTTAGTGGGTTCGGAGCCATTGTGAAGACATCAGCCTGTGTTGGTTCGCCTTCTACACCCGTTTGTGTGCCTGCAAAAAAAACAGATTTCTGGCATAGAATATCATCATTTCTATCAAGGAAAATAGAATCAGGTGCAAAAGGAAGAGTAAATTCAGCAATCTGCTCTCTTTGGTTATTATACATAATGCGAATTTCTTCCTGACCTGCCTTATTTTTAAAAGTAATTTTGACCGGCATGACAAAAACTGGAGGCACATTTACACCGGATTGTATCTGTCGCATCGTGGCCTGGGCTGTAAAGCTACCACTGCCATTGGAAAATGCATTCACAGATAAATTATACTGTGGGTGGCCTGCCTGATAAATCCACTGATCGAAAAATGTGCGGAAAGGAACAGGCGGATTGGGCACTTCTTTTTCAAATAAAGCAACCATATCTTCCGTTTCAATCGACTGGAAAGCGTATGTGTTCAGATAGTTCCGTAGTGCCGGAAAGAAAACTTCATCACCAAGAGTCGTGCGCAGCATATGGTAAATCCACGATGATTTAGCGTAGGTTGTTGCATAATTAAACAAGTTAGCAACTCCAATACCATATATTGGAGGCTGATTGAGGCCACCCTGATTAAAATATGCAGTTCGCTTTGAAATCATGCTTCGCAAATACCATTCTTTTCCTCCCCAGCTTTCATTCCATAATGCTTCACCCCACGTAGCTCCACCTTCGTTTAACCAAATATCATTCCATGTGGCACATGTCACTAGATCACCTGTCCACTGATGCATTATTTCATGGGCTATACCGGCATCATCAAATCCACGAAGCCAACGACGTAAAACTGTTGTCATCGTTTGGTGTTCCATGCCTCCAAAGTTAAACGGTTGGACGGCAGTCATGCCATATTTTACAAAAGGGTATTCCGTCAGAAATCGGGAATATGCCTCCAGCATTGGTACAGTATTTTTAAAAGCATTGCGTGCGTTATATGAGCCATCAAGAGCGGTATTTTCATAATCACGAGGCCAGACGTAATACTTTACTTCAATGCTGTCATTTGGATTACTCACTCTTTTATACCACTCGGAATATTGAGCAAATTTTGAAGCATTTACCACCATTAGGTACGTAGCGATCTGTGTAGTATCACTCCAGACAAAAGTTGTCGTTCCGTTTAAAGTAGAAACATCTGACAGGAGACCATTCGAAGAAACAACAAATCCTTCCGGTACCCTTACACGAATAGTTGCTTTGGCCTTGTCATACGGCAGATCGTTACAAGGCATCCAGTCGCGTGCGTCCTCGGGTTCACTCATCGTGTAAGCAAGCCGCTCTTCTACAAAAACACTGTCATTATTTTGACCGAATCCGACGAACTGACCTTTAGGGTAGAGGAAGAAACCATCGTTTTCCTCACCAATATATGTATAATATACATCCAGATTAGCGATTGTTCCCTGTGGAAGAGCAGCCGGAAGAGAGATGGTAAATTCCCCATTTACTGGTTGGGATACGTTTTGTACACGCACTCCGCCAATATGCACGCTGTCTATACGCAACGTCCCAGCATTAAGCGTAATACGTGATACATTTGCAGAATCTATTTTTAAACCGATTCTATTAAGGCCGAGATACTGACGGGCAGTCCATGTTACCGCTGTTTTTGAAAGTGGCGGCACCCAATCCATATATAGATCATATGTTAGAACATCGTATGGACGACGCATAACCGCACTCTGCGGCTTATTCAGGAGATGAGCATAGCGTTTTTTTATGTCATGCTGATAATGTTCATGATCTTCTACCTGGGGTTGTTTATTTTCGAGTAGATAGTAAGGTATTTCCTGTGCACGGAGTGTTGCTATACTAAGGAAAGCTCCGGCGAGAAGTAAGGAGAATTTCATATAGTTAAAGGGTCTGTTAACAAAAGTTGCGATCTTTTAAAGTTATATTTAATGGCGTGATGCAGCGCGAATAATTTTAAAAATTGTATAACAATCTTTTACACCATATTACGCACCGTGTGGCCCTGTTTTAGGAAGTGGTGCGCGGTTTTTTACATACGTATCTACCCAGTTGCGGATTTCCACATCACCTTCGCGACGTCGCCCGGATAAAATATGATCAGCATTTTCAAACATTACAAGCTTATAGGGAAAATGTTTTTTTTGCAATGCTAATCCCAAATGCAAACTGTGTTCAGGCCCAACACGCCTGTCACCTGTGCCGTGAAGCACAAGGAGCGGCGTTGTTCTTGGCAATTTATCCACCCACGCTACCACTGAACGCTTCTCCGCTTCTTTTTTAAAATCGGCATCTGATGGCAGAAATTCGCCCATCTTTTTAAAAATATAATCATCATCCGGAAGTGTATGAAACATTGTCGGCGCGCCAACCGTTACCGCCGCTTTAAAAGTTTCTGT
>DASPKH010000348.1:0-4337 GCA_035628175.1 Patescibacteria group bacterium | reverse complement strand
ATTGACATTTACGCAGTTCAGCCCATCGGCTGGAATCATTTATCGCGCTTTTGAAAACTCAAGTTTGTACGCAAATTATTCCTCCGCATTTCAGACGCCATCGGCCAATGAACTTGGCAATTCTCCAGAAGGCGGCTTCAACCGAGTGTTGCGGCCGGAACGCATCAGGAGCTTTGAAGCGGGTTGTAGAACGTTTTTTGAAAACTTTTTTGCGGAAATCGCAGCGTTTCACTTTACTGCGGACAATCAGTTGATTCCGTACCAGGTTTCCGCCGCGAGCGACGTGACGTATTTCCGCAACGCTGGCCAGACGTAGAATAACGGCATCGAAACGTCGCTTGAATACTCGTTTTTAAAGGGTTTTCGCGCGCAGGCGGCGTACACATTTATGAATTATATTTTCAGGGATTATGTTATCCAGCAGGGCGGAAATTTTGTGCAGCTCGGCGGTAACAAAGTACCGGGCGTGCCGCAGCATCTCTTTTTCAGCGGGCTTTCCTACGACCACGCTTCAGGGCTGATGGCGGAAATCACATCGCAGTTTTCCGGTGAATACTTCACCAATGACGTCAATAGCCCCAATTTTAACAATGAGCACTATGTGACAGTAGATGCCCGTCTCGGATTTTTACAAACTTTTGACTATTTTTCTTTTAATATTTTCGGCGGAATTAATAATATTTTTGACAAGAAATACAATTCGTCCATCATTCCAAATGCTGCGGGAAACAGGTTCTTTGAGCCAGCGCCTGGACGTAATTGGTATGTAAGTGTTGAAATTCCGTATTCGCCGTTTTCGTTTTTCACCCGTGAGAACGCGTATTAGAGTCTGTAAAAGTCCTCACTATTTGTCATTCTGAGCAGCGTAAAGAATCCACGACAAAAGAACCTGACACGAACTTCTGACATAGATTCTTCGCGCTGCTCAGAATGACATTGAATAAAATAATCGTATAAAATTCATTTTAAAAAGTGAAAGTATTCTACTCCGACCGCTACACAATTGAGCTGCCCGAAGGTCACCGCTTCCCTATGCAGAAGTACAAGATGCTACGGCAAGCGCTGCTCGACGTGGGTGTGCTAAGCGAGAATGAGCTGTATGAGGCGGAGCTTGCCACGCGGGAAATGGTTTTGTTGGCTCATACGGAAGAATATGTGGACGGCGTTTTACATAACACGCTGCCGCGGATTATTCAGCGGAGGATTGGATTTCCGTGGAGCGAAAAGCTGGTAGAGCGTTCGCTGGCGACGGTCGGCGGGGCGTATCTGACGGCGTGTGAGGCGTTGGAGTCCGGTATTTCGGGGAATCTAGCGGGCGGGACACATCACGCGCTGCCGGATGCAGGCGAAGGTTTTTGCGTTTTTAATGACCAGGCGATTGCGCTGTTGCAGCTTTTTAAAGAGCGGAAAATTGAGCGTGCGGCGATCGTGGATTTGGACGTTCATCAGGGAAATGGTAATTCGGCGATTCTGGGTGGGCGTGACGATATTTTCATTTTCAGCATGCACGGCGCGAAAAATTATCCTTTTAAAAAAGTGCCGTCCACGCTTGATGTTGAGCTGCCTGATGACACTTCCGATGATGAATACCTCACCATTCTAGAAAATAACCTGCCCGCAGTTTTTAAAAGTAATCCTGATATAATTTTCTACCAGGCCGGCGTTGACCCGCTGAGGGAAGATACGCTTGGGCGGATTTCCATGACGAAAGCGGGCCTGAAGGAACGTGACAGAATGGTTTTTAAAGCGTGTTTTTCGCGTGGAATTCCCGTTTCTATGGCAATGGGCGGCGGCTATGCGGCCCCGATTGAGCTTACCGTCCAGCAGCACGTGGAGACCTACAAGGCGTTAAAAGAAGTGTATTTTGGGGAAAGCTTTCAGTAGTCAGCTCTCAGGGGGCAGTTTTTAAATGCTGAAAGCTGAGCGCTGATTCCCGAGAGCTGTTTTAAAAAAATTCCGTAATTTTCCGGCCTGTTTTAAAAAGAACTATGATGCAAAACGAAATACATGTGGCAATTGCGCTGATTTTTAAAGGCGATGAAATCCTGCTGTGTCAGCGATTGCCGGAAGCGCGCTACGGCCTGAAATGGGAATTTCCCGGCGGAAAATTAGAGCTGGACGAAACGCCGGAAATGGCCTTAAAGCGTGAGCTTTTTGAGGAACTGGCCATTGATGCGGAAATCGGGGAGCTAATGCTGGAAAAGCGTTCTGAATTCAGCGATGGTGGAGTTTTTTGCGTGAGCGTTTTTAAAGTGGAAAGTTTTAAAAATGACATTCAAAATCGTGTTTTTCATGATGTGAAATGGATTTCGCCAGACAAACTTTTGGATTTCGATTTGCTCGAAGGAAATGTGGAAATTTGCAGGAAAATACAGGAACAGCTGGCTTTTAAAAACTAATGGAAGTATACCAAACAAGCTACAGCTTTGACGAAATTTTCATGCATGAAGCGCTTGCTGAAGCCGAAAAAGCGCGGGCGATAGGCGAGGTTCCGATTGGTGCGGTTGTCGTTTTTAAAAATAAGATCATCGGGCGCGGTCACAATCAAATTGAAAGGCTACAGGACCCGACGGCTCACGCGGAAGTTCTTGCTATAAAAGAGGCGGCTGAGTTTTTAAGAAACCGGCGTTTGCTGGAAACGACGCTTTATGTAACGCTGGAGCCATGTGCGATGTGCTCCGGTGCAATTGTGCTTGCGCGGATTCCACGTTTAGTCTTTGGCACGAGCGACCCAAAAGCGGGCGCGTGCGGAACGCTGTATTCGATAACAGAGGATGCGCGGCTGAATCATCGGTGCGAGGTTGTGCGCGATGTTTTAAAAGATGAGTGTTCGGGTATTTTAAAGAGTTTTTTTGCTGAATTGCGGGCATCAAAAAAGATGGATTCCCGCCTGCGTGGGAATGACAATACAATTGGATAATTTTAAAAGAATGGAAGAACAAAAAACGCTGGAGGCTGCGCTATACCTTGTTCCGACGCCAGTGGGGAATCGTGAGGATATTACGCTGCGGGGCTTAAGAGTTTTGCAGCAGGCGGATATTATTGCATGCGAGGATACACGGCATACGGGTCAGCTGCTGAAGCTCTACGAGATACAGCCAAAGCAGATGGTGAGCTGCCATGAGCACAATGAAGCGCAGGCGGCAGAGCGGATTTTGCATGATATTTCGCAGGGGAAGTCCGCGGCGTTTTGCTCTGATGCAGGTTCGCCGGGGATATCTGACCCGGGTTACCGGCTGGTTTTAAAAGCGGTGGAAAAAGGAGTGAAAATTATTCCGCTGCCGGGCGCGACGGCGTTTGTGCCGGCGCTGACAGCAAGCGGTTTGCCAACGGACGAGGTGATTTTTATGGGATTTCCGCCGCAGAAAAAAGGGCGGCAGACGTTTTTAAAAAGGGTAGCAGAGCAGGAAGCGACAGTGTTGCTGTATGAGTCGCCGTATCGGCTTTTAAAACTACTGGAGGAAATCGTGCAGTATTGCGGCGCTGAGCGTAAGGTGTGCGCGGCGCGGGAGATTTCCAAAATGCACGAGGAATTTGTTCGCGGAACGGCTGAGGAGGTTTTTAAAAACTTTTCGGGTCGGAGTGCGGTGAAAGGGGAGTTTGTAGTGATAATTGGCGGGAAACCAGAATAATTTTAAAAGAGATGTTCATTACGTTTGAAGGGATAGACGGATGTGGGAAATCCACACAGTTGGATATGCTGGCAGAAGTGCTGGAGACGCGTGGCTACGAGGTTTTAAAAGTGCGTGAGCCAGGGGCGACACCGCTGTCAGAGGCCATACGTGAGATTTTGCTGTCAGTAAAGCATACGATTACGCCCGTGGCGGAGATGATGCTTTTTGCAGCATCGCGGGCGCAACTGGTAGAAACGGTAATTCGTCCGGCTTTGCAAAGTGGGAAAATCATTTTATGCGACAGGTTTATCGATTCGACGACGGCGTACCAGGGATACGGGCGGGGTATTTCGCTGGATAATATAAAAAAATGTAACGAAATTGCTACAAACGGATTATTACCTGTTAGAACATACTTTTTGGATATTTCTCCGGAATGTGCAAAAACACGCTTTCAAGGGCAGTCGTTGGACAGGATGGAACGCGCAGGCGAGGAGTTTTTTAAACGTGTCCGCGACGGCTATAATGTAATTGCCGTCGAGCAACCAGAGAGAATAGTGAAACTTGACGCTGAAAGGAGTATTGGTGAGCTTCACGAAGGAATTCTTAGGGATATGATGCGCTGTTTTGAGCAAAATAAAGCTGCGGAAATAATGGTAAAAGCATAATTATTTCTCTTTGTAAAACACGTAAGTCGTTGCTAGTACGTTACTTGGCTTCTGG
>DASPKH010000347.1:0-4015 GCA_035628175.1 Patescibacteria group bacterium | reverse complement strand
CAATCCAATAGGTTTGTCCATTTCTGGAAAGTTCAATTTTTAACTCATTGTCAGTTGTTTTTGTAATTTTATACGTTGTGGGCTCCGGATAATTTTCCATTATGATTGACTTTCCGTCCTGCGTGAGTCTCCATGTTGTCTCATCACCCTCTGATGATTCCCACAAAGTCCCGTCAGGAAAATAGCGTATTACGACGCCAATACTGGTTTCGGGCAAATTATCACTTTCGTTTACCACAACCCACGCAGTCCGTTCCAGCCGCTCTTTTACTATCGCGCGGTCTACCGGCCCCTCCCCTTGAATCGGGTCAATTGACGTATCATTGCATGCCTGCAAAAAGCTGAATGCTGTAAAAATCAATGCTAAAAGTACTGACTTTTTCATCGTAATTATCTCCAAAAATCCAATTATTTTATGTTATAAAATTTGTTTCCTGCCGGAGTTTTTTTAGCGGCGCATGCTTTCCGCATAAGGTTTAAAACAGGCAGCGAACTGTATTAAATACATTTGAAAATTCTTTTAAAAAAGTATCGAAAGCCCGTAAAAATACCCTACTTTTCCGCCAACCTTCTGCGTATTCTCACGCTTGTAAAAAAGCGCTGTTGTCTCTAGCCCGCCGCTGAAGGTGACATTTTTAAAAGGCTGCCACTGAATTCCCGCAAGCCCTTTCGCCACCGGCCCCGATCCGCTTAAAACATATCCAGCGTTCAATTGCGTATAGGGCTGAATTCCACCAAGCATTGTTAATGGTGAAGCCGTCAAACGATAGCCCGCCGTTACCCATTGCAGCGTATTCGTAAAAGTATACTCGCCTGATTCATTTTTTACAAAAACCGGGAAAACCTCCTCGCCCGCTTCCAGCACAATGCCGTGATTTTCATCCATACTGTACATTGCGCCAAGGGAAGTATTGTCTAAAAATTTATACCCGCCAAATCCCGGTTCACGTGTTGGAAAAAGCGCAACCGTTCCTAATTTTCTTGTATAAATAACATAACTTGTGACATTTTCTTCCACCTTATTTTCAACCGTGTCGATTATTAATATAGGTTGAAAAATTATCGTTTTATTCCCTGTTTGTGAAGTTTTAAAAGTATGCTCACTATTTTTTAAAAGTGAAATATCCGCGTTTTCTGACACTTTTTTCTCACTAGAAAAATCTTTTAAAACCGGGTTTTCCGCTAAAATCTCAGGTTGCAGGTCATTATCAGTTCGTAGAACTTTATTTTTCTTTTTAAAAACTGGCGTTGCGATACTTTTCTGAAAATTCACCTCGTTCCCATTTTGAAAGTGATAATCCCCAGTTTCACCACTGTTTTTAAAAACCTCAGCGGCAGAATTTGTTTCCGGCTTTTGCGCTTCGCTTAGTTTAATTTCCTGCGAGTTATCATTCATCAGGCCTGCTGTTGCAACGATGCCAATCAGCGCAGTCGCCAGAGGAATCAATACACTTTTAAAAGCAAGGATTTTCGTGCCAATCGATGAGAGCAATCCACTGCGAACGGTTCCCGCAACAACAGCCGTTGCGAGCGGCACAGCCAAAGCCGGATTAAAACCTGCTTTTTCAAAAAGATTGCATGATAGTATCGCCGGCGGCATCGCGTCCTCAGAGGTCAGGCGCGGATACGACGTATGAAATTTCATTGCACTCTGAAATTCGGCCTGGAGCGATGTGTCATTCGCCAGCGCAGCAAAAAGCGCTGACTTTTGTGTATCATCGGCCTCTCCATCTATGAAAAGATAGATGAGGTCTGAGAAGGCGTGATGTTCAAAATCTTTCATTTCTATTTTTAAAACTTGTATTTTTTGATGTAAATTTTTGCTGCTTTTAGAAAATCGTCCTATGTTTCTTCTAGATATGGCGACAGAATATGCCGGATTTTACTTTTTGCACGTACGATCCAGTTTCGCACTGTCGTCACCGGCACTTCCATTGTTTCGGCAATATCCTGATAGGAAAGATCATGCTCCATTTGCAGCAGGAATGCCTCGCGCTGCTCATCGCTCACGAGCTCCAATGCCGTATTGATCATTTTTGAGAGCTCGCTCGCCTCAAGGCTATTGATCTCGCGGGAAGGAATATCAATATCTTCCAGGGGAACAGACTGCGAACCCTGGCGCTTCTGCTCAAAGCATAAATGCCGGGCAATCCGCAGCAAGTATGCAGGCAGGTTTGTCATCGCGCGCTCACTCCCCGCAGTATTCAGAAAAGTCAGAAAGGTTTCCTGAAAAATATCGTCTGCCTGCGCCGTACTGCCGACAGTTTTCCGGCAATAGCTGAAAATCCGTCCCGAATGCCGCCGGTAAATCTCCGCGAATGCCGCCTCGCGAATCGAGTGTTCACGTGAGAGCATCTTATACAAGTCGTTGTCGGAAAGCTGCTTCATTTTTTAAATTCAGATTATTACATCGCCTTACAAAAGTAATAAGGGAAAATTTTCTGTTCTGTTTCAGGTAGTTTTAAAAATATTTTTTAATAGCGCTATAATCCTATAGAAATCAAAAGGTTATTAGTTGGAAATTTTTCTTTAGGTGTGAGATAAAAACAAAAAGCGGGTGCTGTTTTTTAAAAAACAACACCCGTTTATGAACCTTTTGGACAACAATTATGGCTTTTTAAAACGTGGATTTTTAACGAAATTTTCGTCGGTGAGAGTTTTTAAAAATGCAACGAGGTCTGCCTGCTCCTGCGCTGTGAGGTTCAGTGGTTGAATGAGAGTATCTTTATTAATAAATGGCTTGCCACCCATATTATAGTGGCGCACGACGCTTTCCAGTGTCGGCAGAAGGCCATCATTCATATACGGAGCAGTGAGACCGACATTTCTAAGCGACGGAGTTTTAAAGCGGCCGATGTCTACGCCAAGTTTTGTTACATCATAGCGGCCACGGTCAGCGTAATGCGTATGCAGACCAACGCTATGAAATTTATTATCGGTAAAATTAAAACCTTCGTGGCAGCTTCCACACCGTGTTCTCTCGCTAAAAAAGAGATCATGGCCGCGTTTTTCAGATTCAGAGAAAACTGAGGTGTTTCCTTTCTTAAAGGTATCGAACCGTGATTCACCGGAAACAAGCGCTCTTACAAATGTAGCAATTGCCTTAACAGCATCGCCTGTATTTGGCTCACTTTTAAAAACATTTTTAAAACGTGTTTGATAGTTCTCATCAGCCTTCAGACGTGCAGTAATAGCTGTTGTATCGGCATACATTTCCGCCGGACTCATCATAGCAGCAAGCGCCTGTGCTTCAATTGTATGAGCACGGCCATCCCAGAAGAGCGGACTTACATAGGCAGAATTAGAAAGCCCAGGCGAGTTCCTAAAACCTGCTTCATTGCCCACGCCGCGACTCACCATTTTTCCGGCATCAGCAAAAGCAGCCTCCTGTTTATGGCAGCTGGCACAGGAAACAGAATTGTCAGCCGAAAGGCGAGTATCGTAAAAAAGGTAGCGGCCAAGTTGAAATTTTGCTTCTGTTATGGGATTATCACCAGGTGTTTCAATCGGTGGGAAGCCGTGTGGGATTTCTACGACTGGCTTTGGTTTATCGGGTCCGGTTGTGTCAGTACACGCAGCTAATCCGATACAGGCTGCCGCAAATAACCATGCAGGATTTCTTTTAAAAAATATGCTTTTAAAAACGCGCATTTTTTTCAACGTGACTATAATTGATGAGAGATTGATCCATAGATTTTCTATGAATCACCGGGAAACTAGCTTCTACAGTTGTAGCGATTCTACAGGCCCTTTTCGAAAGATAAGGTACATTTGCACCTCCGATTAGAAATGATCATTATACATGATAATTTTCTTCCTGGAGATACTTTACAATACTGCGCATCATATCAGGTACAATGAGAGAGTGAAATGGCTTTACAGGTAAAAAGTACACTGTACCTGTAAAATTATTAATAACAACCACTGTAGAGAGTATGAACTGATAATGCTTTGCCTGATTTTCCTTCAAAAGAAATGAAATTCTGAAATTCAGATGTTTATCATCTTCACCAAG
>DASPKH010000346.1:0-4955 GCA_035628175.1 Patescibacteria group bacterium | reverse complement strand
AATCTGTCCGGCTTCAGTCGCCGCATTCCACAATAAACCAAATTCCTTTCTACTAACTTTTGTATCCAGGGTAAAACCCGCTTTGTGCTGACCATATGGGTCGGTGACTGTTCCAGCAAATTCCACATCGAGCGTTATCGGCTTGGTCGTTCCGCGAATAGTCAGGTCGCCATGAAGCTTTGCTCTATCGCCATTTGCTTCGTAACTTCTTCCGACAAATTTTAGCTCAGAGTGATTTGCCGCATCAAAGAAATCCGCAGACTTCAGATGGGTATCGCGCTGCTCGTTATTTGTTTCGATCGAGTTAATATCCGCAGTAAACTCAATTCTGGTCGCCTTTGAAAAATCATCACCTTCTGTTTCGACTGTCGCATCAAAAGTTTTAAAATACCCCGTCACGGTTGTGATCATAAGGTGTTTTACTTTAAACTGGATTTCCGAGTGCGTTGGGTCAATTTTCCACGTAGTAGTTGCCATTTTTGTTACCTCTTAAAAATAAATGGGTTAAGTGCATTGTGTTTAAACACATATTAGAATAAAAAAAAGTTCCGATGTTTAATTATTTATTTTCCTTTATAAATTTCATTCCGCGCGTCCAGCGGTTTAGTTCACGAAGCATATTCTGTGCTGATTTCTCAGTAATTTCATTTGGCGCGAAATTCCCATCTGCACTTATGAACTGTGTGAAAAACGGCAGGTTCACCTGCTCAGCCAGTGGCATAATTTTAAACGTTGTTAGATCAGCCTTTAAAGCATTGGCCGCCCGGGTACCTGCTGAAACACCGCCATAGCTCACTATGCCCGCCGCCTTATAGCCCCACTCCTGGGCGAGATATTCGAGCGCATTTTTTAAAGCCGCCGGGTAGCCCCAGTCGTATTCAGCCGTCACGAATATAAATGCATCCCCCTCGTCTATCTTGGCGCTCCACTGCTTCGTGTGCTCGTGCTCATACTTTTTTAAAATCGGGTGATTCGGCTCGTTCATCACCGGCAGATTAATCTCACCGAGGTCGAGCACTTCCACATTGAAATTGCCCGTCGCCTCCGCTCTTTCGGCTATCCAGCGTGCTAATAGCGGGCCTTTGCGTCCCGGGCGGACAGTTGAGGTAATAATTTTGAGATTGTACATTTTTAAAACTTTTTTAATTTCTTTGTAAATTCTATCCAATTTTCACCGACGTCATCGTCAGCGAACCGGCCACGGCTTTATCATTAAAAAATGAAATGTCATCGCCCTTTTCCTGTAGTCCGAGCGTGTACATCAGTGGCAGATAGTGATCCGGCGACGGAATTGCAAGCTTCACGTCCTTGTGCAACTTTTCCCATTCAGCAAGCGCCTTGTGGTCACCTTCGCGGATTTTATTTTTAAAAATCTCGTTGAGCTCCAGAGCCCAGTCAAAACCAGATTCACGATTGATATTTTTAAAGTCACCACCTGGAAGCTGTATCATGCGCAAATTGTGAACCATATTCCCGCTCGACAAAATCAGAACGCCTTTTTTCCGTAAAGCAGCAAGCTCTTTGGCGAGGTCATAATGATACTGCGCTGGCTTGTAATAATCAATGCTGAGCTGCAGCATTGGAATATCCGCCTTTGGGTACATCTGCTTCACAACGCTCCATGCACCGTGGTCAAGTCCCCAGTCATGGTCAAGCCCGACATTTGTGTTTTTAAAAAGTGCCGCAGTTTCCTTTGCCAGACCAGGATTTCCGGGAGCGGGATACTGCACATCAAAAAGCTCCTGCGAAAAACCACCGAAATCATGAATCGTCTTCGGGCGCTCCATTGCTGTAACATGGGTGCCGCGTGTTAGCCAGTGCGCCGAAACAATGATTGCAGCTTTTGGTGTTGGAATTTCCCTAGCCATCGTGCGCCATCGCTGCGAGAACTCATTATCCTCTATTGCATTCGTCGGCGAGCCGTGCCCCACGAAGAGCACAGGCATTTTGATGTCCTGCTCCCTCAGCTCGCGTGTAAAGCTTTTAAAACCACCTAACGAACTCATCGCCGTCACCCCCGCAGCTATTTTTAAAAAATCTTTCCTATTCATAATTTCAAATATATATAATTTATGTGTTTAAACACGCTTTGTATTTTTATTTATTGTTTTCTCTTAGAACTTTTTTAATCACTGTCGTTGCGAGGAGCGGTCTTCCGCGACATGGCAATCTCTACAACTTCTCATCGCGATATTCTGATATAGCGATTGCTTCGTCGGAGACTCCTCGCAATGACAATGATAAAAAAAACAAAAAATCCCTTTGCAAAATAATTTTCACAAAGGGATTTTAAAACGATTCTTTAAAAAATCTTACAAATTACCGCGCAGTGCCTGCTCACGCTCTAAACTCTCAAACAACGCTTTAAAATTACCTGCTCCAAAGCTTTTCGCGCCTTTACGCTGGATAATTTCAAAAAACAATGTTGGACGGTCTTCCACTGGTTTTGTAAAGATTTGCAGTAAATATCCTTCCTCGTCGCGGTCAACCAGGATACGCAGTTCGCGCAACTTCTCAACTTCCTCATCAATATTTCCAACGCGTTCAAGCAGCGTATCGTAATACGAATTAGGCGTATCGAGAAATTCTACACCGCGTTTTTTCAGCTCTTTTACCGTTTTTAAAATGTCTTTCGTCGCAACGGCAATGTGCTGAACGCCTTCGCCTTCGTAATAGTCGAGATATTCTTCTACCTGCGATTTGCGCTTGCCCTCTGCTGGCTCATTGATCGGAAACTTTACGTAACCGTTATCATTGCTCATTACCTTGCTCATGAGCGCAGAGTATTCGGTGTTGATCTGCTTATCATCAAAGCTCAGAATATTCGTAAAGCCCATCACACGTTCGTACCACTCGACTGTCGGTAGCATACGGTTCCAGTCTACATTACCTACGCAGTGGTCGACATATAGTAGACCAACATCTTCTGGCTGATATTCGGACGTTTTTGCAACATAGCCAGGCAGGAATGCCCCGTTATAATTTTTGCGCTCAACAAAAAGGTGCACTGTTTCACCATACGTGTAGATTCCCGCAATAACCGCTTCGCCATGCTCATCTTTTAAAACTGTGGGCTCCATGTATGATTTTGCGCCACGGCTTGTGGTTTTTTCATACGATTCACGTGCATCGTCTACCCACAGAGCAAGGATTTTCACACCGTCGCCATGCTTTTTAATATGCTCGGAAATCGGGTGGTCACTTTTTAAAGGAGTTGTCAGCACCAGGCGGATTTTGCCTTGCTGAAGAACATATGAGGCGCGGTCACGAACGCCTGTTTCCGGGCCTGCATAGGCAACGAGTTTGTAGCCGAAAGCTGTTTTGTAATAATATGCAGCTTGCTTAACATTTCCCACATAAAGCTCAATATGGTCAGTGCCGTTCAGTGGCAAAAAGTCTTTTTCCTTGCGCGCTTGTAGTTCTTCGGCGATTGTTGTTTCGAGTGTTTCCATAGATTTTTAAAAGATTTTTCTAAAAACGTTTGTTTTGCTGAATTTTTGAAGTGTTAACGAATGGACGGCGTTTTGCCTGTATCCGAGCGCAAAATTACGATTTTTTACAACCTCGGTAATAATCAATGGTAGAATTTAAAAGATATATTTCGCTACTACAATCTTTTTCATAACTTCTGGTTCTTATATTATACAATTTTGAGGTATTTCATGAAGATACACACGCCTTTTAAAACGCCTGGTCTTATTGCACTGCTCCCGGCAATAATTGTTCTCAAAGCCTGTTTGTATAAATTGGTTCCACCAATCATCTGCCGTTTCTCTGGAAAGGGAATCTTTGGTAGAAGTAGTTGAGAAGGGCTGTCGGGAAGTTTAAAAGGTGCTGTTTTTTATAATCAAATATATATTCTGACGCAAACATCCAACACTGGAATCACCCTTGGCGATGCCGTATCCCCTTAGAAAAGGAGAACTTATTCTTGCGCTTTTTACAACGTCAAAAGGATATACGTCAGAAGAATGTCTTCCTTAATAAGGGGGACGACATAATTTTAAAAACTCTGCAATCGTTTCAGTAACTTTTTCAACATTATGTTAAATTATAAAATGGTCGCGAGCAGTTACAATTCCTGCAGAATTTGTTGAAAAATAGCACTTACAGAAAATCTGGTTTCATATTGTGCATACAGAGAAAGGTCTTTCGCTACATAGAATGCATCTTAAAAGTACGAAATGGAAATTCTTTGTCGCAGACTTTCTCTAAATGACAGTTTGTAGTGTATGCTAAAAAAGTACGATACGAAAGTTTTTTGAATGCGAGAAAGTGAGATTCGAACCATCTTTTTTTACGTCCGACATTACAAGCGCAGGGCAACAATCTGATTTTAAAGCTAACCGGCATTAAAATTAGATTGCCATATCGTGAGATCTCCTCGCAATGCCTTTTTTAAGTTATTAAGCTGGAATTAACTGTTGCTCTAGTTCTGCGCACAATTTCAAATTCGCCAGCGCAAGCTCGGCGCTCTCGTAAAAAGTTACAGGGCTGACCTGTATTGTTGAGGACGCGCGGTAGATCCGCATTG
Organism: Patescibacteria group bacterium; assembly: GCA_035628175.1. GTDB lineage: Bacteria > Bacteroidota > Ignavibacteria > Kapaibacteriales > DASPKH01 > DASPKH01. The sequence continues at coordinate 421 of DASPKH010000346.1, read as the reverse complement.
CTGCAATAAACGGCGTCATTTTTTGCTCTAATTCCCTTCCGGCTTCGCCAGCCAGAGTCACAACCCATCCCGCGCGGCAATGGGTCGTTTCGCAAGTATGCCAGCGCTTCATATCAAGCGCATTGTCACTGTCTGTTGCCTTCAGAACCTGCTGATGGATGTTTTCAATGATTGGTATTTGGGGGAAATCAGGGCCAAACTCAATATTTCGTTCTTCTTCTTTTCCACTAGCGTAGCTGCAGAATGAGCTACTTTTGCAGTCGCTGCAAAATAGGCAATCGGCACAGTCAAAGCAATTGCGGCATGTAATACATTGTGTACATATGCTGCAATACCGGCACGCACTACAGAAACTGCATGATGCGCAGGAACGGCAATCCATGCATGATGTGCAGTCAACGCACATCATGCACCCGAGGCA
>DASPKH010000345.1:0-3319 GCA_035628175.1 Patescibacteria group bacterium | reverse complement strand
GGAATACAGTTCTTTTTTGTAGCGCGTCGCGGCCTTCAGCATCATTTCATTGGCGAAGGTCAGAATCGGCTGCGTGGAGCGGTAATTCTCCTCAATCGGGATAATCGCGCAGCTTTTAAAAGATTCCGGAAAACGCATGATATTTTCAAAATCAGCGCCGCGAAACGAGTAAATGCTCTGCGCATCATCGCCCACAGCCATCACGTTTTCGCGCTCGCCGGCAAGCATCACGACGATGGCGTGCTGGAGCTTATTCGTGTCCTGGTACTCATCCACCATGAGGTAATGATACTGGCGGTGCATGGCCTGCCGCGCCTCATGCGACTCTTTGAGCAGCGAGAAAAGATGCACGAGCAGGTCGTCGTAATCCATCATGTTATTGCGCTGCTTGTACATCTGGTACTGCTGCAGCACGTCCGTGATATTGTCAATCTGCTCGGCAAACTGCGGGTAATCATTCTCGATAATATCGGCAAGAGGGCGCGTGCGGTTTATGGACGCGCTGAGCATCGCCTGCAGCGTCTGCTTCATCGGGAAACGCTTGCGGAGCTGATCAAAACCACGTTGCGCGCGGATGAGATTTATCGTGTCCTCGGCATCGCCCTGGTCGAGAATCACAAAATTCCTTTCAAAACCCACGAGCGGCGCAAACCTCCGCAGCGTTTGGTGCGCAAACGAATGGAACGTCCCGCCCGAAACCCGTTCGCAGCGGCCGTCGAGCAGAAGGGCCGCACGGCGCAGCATCTCGCCCGCCGACTTCCGCGTAAAGGTCAGCAGCAGGATGCTCTCCGGCTGAATATCATCCTCAATGAGCCGCGCCACGCGATACACCAGCGTGCGCGTTTTGCCCGTGCCGGCACCCGCCACGACAAGCGCCGCGCCATTCGTGTGCATTACGGCTTCATACTGCGCGGGATTGAGCTCCTCGGCATAGCGAATCCTGTACTCACGCCTGCGAGCGGCAAGCTCTGTATTTTTTTTTAAAACGAGTTTTTTCAAATTAGAAATGTTTTTAAAACCTAATCAAAAATCCAATAAACCATATCGCTTAGAACAGGAATTATGAATGAGGCAACAAAAAGAAGACTGCCCAGACAAGAAATGATGATGGTTTTTGTTTGCTTAGAACCAAAATCAAAAGAATTATTGTCTAAATACGCTACAAGGCAAATTAAGTAGGCTATAATAGAATACATCGAAATTGCAAAGCTATTGACTATTAGAAAAATGAGGGAATCAAATTCTGGAAAGTCAGCGGGCTGTGGATTTTCATAGGAAGGCAGATGACCAACTTTTAAAGCAATGAAAAAGTAAAATCCTAATGAAAGAATTACCGAACACGCTGGCAGGAATCCGACAAAAAGCAAAGTTTTATCAGAAATCCCCTTTGACTGTTTATCCAAAGCTGGATTTAGTTCTGTTGGGTTCATATTGTGTTTTTAAAAATGTTTTACACTCCTCAGCCAACCTCTGCGATTTCCCAACCATTTTCCAGTTACGCGTAGAAGCCGTAACCAACAGCTTTTAAAAAGTATTTTTCTTCACCAATTCAGGTAGCGCTTCATCAATTCTTTTTGCTAGTTCAGGCAATTTTATCGTTGGTACAGCGGGAAACAAATGATGCTCTAAATGATAAAACATGCTGTATGTAATTATATTCTTCCACTTTGTCCGTTGCGTTCTGGCAATAGTCTCATCTTCGCAGTCGTGATGCACACTCCATACGGCAAAGAACGCTGACAGCATTTCGCCGAGGAACATGATGATTGCATGATAAATGAGGAAATCAATTGTAAAAGCAAATATTATTGTCGTAAAAATAAGTATTGAAGCAAGCTCTATCGCAACATTTTTCCTGTATTTTGAATTACCAAGCTCAAGCGCGACTTTGTGAATGAGGTACATATGTTTCGGGCCGTAAAGAATCGCCCCAAGCCATGTCATTCCAGCAGACTTTCCTTCGTAATCTTCCTCGCCAAGGCAATATTTGTGATGGCGGATGTGATTGAATTTCACAGCGTGCATAGACGCCATCATCAGGATACTATTTGTGAACAGCGTCATCCATGTTAGGAAACGATTCGTCCCAAGGGAATTATGAAAACCATTATGAACCTGGCGCAGTGCGGTTAGGAAAAATAACGCCGAGAAAGGAAGTGCAAAAGCATAATAACCGAAATATGCCAACCCCCACGACGCCAAAGCCCAGGGAATTGTCAGGTTATTCTCAATGAGCATTTCTTTTAAAGAAAGCTTTGTCAAATCGCGCCAATAAATCTGCTTTACAATTTCAGAGTGTTGCATAAAAGCTCCCTTTAAAAGTCAGAACATTTTTAAATTACCCAAACTAATCTCACCGGATCTTTAATCCTTTCGTATCCTGCGTCATAATCATCAAAGTATATTTCCTAAATTTTATGTAAATTTACGGGATATTATCGGAACAGCACGTTTGAACTGACTACACTAAACATATTTTTAAAAGAAATTCCGTTTAAATCCGAATAATTCCTATATTAAGAATAGATTCGATTCGTCAAGTTTTTTACTAGCTTTGCTGGCCCCGCAATAATTAATTTCATACTATTGATTCGCATGGATTCATTGTCTCAGGTTGGAATAAAAGAAAATCATGCTGCACCACAGGCTAAGAAGCGTGTGTTTATAGCATCTGAGGGGGAACAATCAGAACTATACGATATTTATTTCTTAAAAAGCATCTTAGATGAGAAAAGGAATCACTTTATTGCTAAAGATTACTTTGATCGCATAGCTGCTATGTTCTTGATTATTTTGTTCATTCCAATTTTATTGCTCGCAGCATTGATGGTGAAACTAACATCACCTGGACCTTTTCTTTTTAAACAACTCAGGCGTGGTAAAGGCGGTAATACATTCGAATGTTATAAATTCCGTTCGATGAAAATGGATTCATTTGCAGCAAGCAAAGTAAATCAAGAGGAATTCGGAATGCTGGTAAAAATAAAAGACAATCCAAGGATTACACCAGTTGGCCGGTTTCTCCGCAAAACGAGCATTGATGAACTGCCACAACTTTTTAATGTTTTAAAAGGTGAGATGAGTTTTGTGGGTCCGCGCCCTTTATTACCTCATCATATTGATCCTCACCCACAGTTTCGCCAGCTCCGTTCTCTTGTCAAACCCGGAATAACAGGTATCTGGCAGGTGGAAGCGCGTAGCAATCAAAATACAACTGCGCTTTCAATGCAATCCTATGATCTTCGATATATACGCTCGTTTAGCTTTTGGCTCGACCTGAAAATTCTTTTTAAGACTATTCCGGCTGTGCTAACCGGGA
>DASPKH010000344.1:0-3166 GCA_035628175.1 Patescibacteria group bacterium | reverse complement strand
TTTCGAACTTTTAAAAAATAATGTTTTTGGCAACCCCCACTCGACGAATCCGAGTTCGCGCGCAATGACGGAGCTCACCGAACACGCCCGCAAATACGTGCTGCAATACTTCAATGCCTTGCCAGATGAGTACGTTGCGATTTTTACACCGAATGCAAGTGGCGCCCTAAAGCTTGTCGGCGAATCGTATCCTTTTAAGGCGGGCCATTTCTTACTGACTTTTGATAATCACAATTCCGTTAATGGCATTCGTGAATTTGCGCGGAATTGCGGCGGAGGCTTCACCTATACACCTATTCACTCGCACAACTTGCGCTTTGACGAAGAAGCTCTTTTAAAAAATCTGATGGAGATCCGCGGAGAAAATAAACTGTTCGCTTTCCCTGCGCAGTCGAATTTCTCTGGTGTGAAACATGACTTGAAATGGATTGACATGGCACAGCAAAATGGCTGGGATGTGCTGCTTGATGCTGCCGCATTTGTGCCCACGAACCGTTTAGATTTAAGCGAAGTAAAACCCGATTTTGTCTGTATTTCATTTTACAAAATGTTTGGCTATCCAACAGGTTTGGGTTGCTTGATTGCAAAAAAATCGATTTTAAAAAAGCTGCGTCGTCCGTGGTTTGCTGGTGGTTCTATCACGATTGCGTCGGTGCAGGGTGCTGACCATTATATTGCTGAAAATGAAACTGGATTTGAAGATGGAACGATTGACTACCTCTCAATTCCGGCGATTGAGATTGGCCTGAAATATATTGAAAATATTGGCATTGACACAATCCAGAAACGTGTGAATTGCCTTACAAGCTGGCTATTAAAAGAGCTGCAGAATTTTAAACATGACAATGGCGCGCCCCTTATCAAGCTTTATGGCCCGCATGATACCGAAATGCGTGGTGGCACTATCACGATGAATTTTCATGATGCGGATGGCGATACGTTTTATTGCCGCTACGTACAAGCACGCGCCAATGAAGCGAATATTTCCCTGCGCACGGGGCGTTTCTGCAATCCTGGTGCGGATGAGGCTGCGTGCAATCTGCACGAAGAGGACAACGCGGACTGTTTTAAAAGCGACAAACCGGTTTCGTTCGATGAATTTATCGAGATCATGGGCGGGAAGACGCTTGGTGCGGTGCGGGTTTCCGTCGGGCATATTACGACATTTAATGATGTGTACAGATTTTATGAATTTGCAAAAACATTCCTGAACTGTAAAGCCCCTGAAGCACCATGCTTTAAAACTGAAATCCATAAGAGCGAGTATGCTGCGTAATGTAGTTTTAAAGAAAATAAGTATATTTGCAGACTCTAATGTTAGAACACACATTTTTTAAAACGTAAATTTAAAAGAAAAATGAAAAAAATTGCACTCTCAATCGCGACTGTGGCTCTTCTCGGCCTGTCTTCTGTATCTATAAATGCGCAGCAGCTTCGCGTTCCTGCTCCGAGTCCGCTTGCAACGCTTGACCAATCATTTGCTTTATCTAATATCAAAATTGAATATTCACGCCCCAGCGCACGCGGCCGCGTTGTTTTCGGTGATGTGGTTCCTTTTGGCAAAGTTTGGCGTACGGGAGCAAATGCTTCTACGAAAATTACGTTTGGCGAAGATGTGACCGTAGAAGGCAAGTCTTTAAAAGCCGGAACATACGCGTTGTACACAATTCCAAACCGCGATAGCTGGGACGTGATGTTCTACCGCGATTTGAATCTTGGTGGCAATGTGGCAGATTATAAAGCAGAAAATGAAGTTGCCCGCATTAATGTGCGCCCCTCAACCCTTGCGAATAAGGTCGAAACCTTTACCATCAATGTTGCAAACGTAAATACAAATTCTGCGCAGGTGGAAATGAACTGGGAAAATACCCGCGTTGCGTTTAATGTAACAGCTGATATTGACAGCAAAATCATGCGCAGTATCGAAACAGCTCTTGCTGCCGACACGCGCCCATATTACCAGGCTGCAAGCTATTACTATGACAATAACAAGGATATGAACCAGGCGCTTAGCTGGGTAACGAAAGCAGTTGACCAAAATCCAAAAGCATTCTGGGTAGCGCACCTGAAAGCAAAAATCCAGATGCGTTTAAAAGACTATAAAGGCGCAATCCAGTCGGCAGAACAGTCAATGGCGCTTGCCCGCGAAGCTAAAAATGACGACTACGTTAAGATGAACGAAAAACTTATCTCTGATGCAAAAGCAGGACGATAGTTTTTAAAAGCTCAAAATTGAAAAGCCTGGACTTTTAAAAAGTTCGGGCTTTTTTGCTTTTAAAGTTAGTCATTGCGAGGAGTCTTCGACGAAGCAATCGCAAATACTTCCGACGCGCCCTGCTGTATTTGTGGTTGCCACGTCGCACAAAAGCCGCTCCTCGCAACGACATTTTTTTAGCTTTTAAAAATCTGCAGCGCGATTCGCCGCAGCGTCCGAATCTTTTAAAAACATCTGCACAAGAAACGAAAACAACATCACCAGCCCAACGCCAATTGGATTCAGCCACAAAAATGATGTGATATCAAACCACCACAGGTACACAATTATTACTTCCGCCATCAGCGCGCCGTAAAACACCGCTGTTCCGCCAATGCGCTTCATATAAAAAGCGACGATAAAAATGCCGAGGATTGTGCCATAGAAAAGCGAACCGAGGATGTTAACCGCTTCGATGAGATTACCTAAACGACTGGCATACAGCCCAACAACAACACAAAAAACTCCCCAGCCCACCGTCGTCCAGCGCGAAACAGAGAGATAACGTGAGTCGCTCGCATCAATATTGATAAAGCGTTTGTAAATGTCCACAACTGTTGTGGAAGCAAGAGAATTCAGGCCGCTCGCCGTGGAACCCATTGCTGCAAGAAAAATTATCGCGATGAGCAGACCGACCAGACCCGTCGGCAGATATTGAGTTACGAAGCGCAGGAAAACATAGTTTGTGTCATTGATATCGGCTGCGGCATCATTCTTTTTTAAAAGTGTGGTTGCTTCTTTGCGGATTTTCTCTGCCTGCGAATTTGCTTCCTGAACGCGTGTTCGTGCGACGTCAATTTGAGTTTCATTGCCAGTGTTCATTGCGGCAACAAGCTTTTCTACTTCAGCGTTTTTAAGAACATGCGTTTTGGAGTACGCTGTCTCGAGGCTATTATATTCATTTTTAAAAGT
>DASPKH010000343.1:0-2562 GCA_035628175.1 Patescibacteria group bacterium | reverse complement strand
GTGAATTCTTCTTTTGAATTATGCATAATTATATGACTTTTTAAAGTTTTAAAAGGTTCAAGACGTTTTGATCAGTATTCTATGAATAGTTGGTAAAGGAGAAAACTACTCTTTTGTAATTTGCAAACTTAGGAAAATTCGTGGAGATGGAGCTTTAAAAGGAATTTTTAAAAGATTTCAGGTTTGTAAGATAAGTGCTGTAAATGCGGTTTTCTAAAACTCAGCAAGAAGGGAAAGCGTATGGGCAAGATGCGCTGATGCAATATTGTCACGACTGATGGCATAGTCGAGCTGCATCTGAAATGGCATATTCAGGCCAGGAAGCCGGAGGGAAAGTCCTGTACCAAAGCGTGAAGCCGGGAAAAATTCAGTTTTAAAACGTTCTTCGCCGAGAAGTGTGATACCGCCACGTATGGCCAAGACTTCTATCGGCAAGATTTCTGTTGCAAGAATCAGATCTGGCGTGGATGCAAATTGTCGCAAAACAGATTCGAGGGAAACCATAACGTAGCGCGTGGCGGGAATTTCAATTGTGTCAATTTCACCGCGAACATTTGTGCGGGCGATGATCTCGGTCTCATCAAATCCAAATTCTGTTGCAACTCCGGCGCGGATCACATAGGGGATTGCTTCAGATTCGTTCATTGCATTCCATTTCATAAATCCTACGAGATTTTGCACAGAAATCCCAAATGAGAAAAGCTCTGCGACATCAGTTTTAGCGCCAAGATCAAGCGCAAAACCTTGCGCGGCTGCATCAGAACCCTGGAGATTATTAAACAGATATTTCACTGTTGCGCCAAAGCTCATGAATTCAGCATTATATGCGCCGCCCAGCGCAAGCCCCAACTGCTGGTTTGTTAGTGTTCCCAGTGAATTCCCAAGCGCGTCGCGCCCTGTAAAAGAACCAGCCGCAAAGGAATTGATCCCTGCCCCGATTCCAAACTGATTGTCTGCAAACGATTGCGCATAGGAGAGGACAGCGTGCTGGCGTCCTGCCTGTAGGATAGAGTATGTTGTAGAAATCGATGGTTTAGCTGAAAGGAGCGAGAGGGCTGCGGGATTGTAAAAAAGCGCGTTTGATTCATTGGCAACAGCTGTATATGCACCAGACATGCCTATAGCTCGCGCACTGACCTCACGTAACAAATATGCTTCAGAATTTGAAAAAGTTTCCTGTGCAGAAGTAGAGGCATTTTTCAAAAGAAAAAAACAGCACAACGCAAAAGTGTTAAAGAAAACTTTGTGAAAAGTGCTGTCTATATTTTTAAAAATTACAGATCGCGCCATGGGGATCTACCGCGATACGGTGAATTTTTCCGCGAGCCGGAAGTCTTTGCCCTGCACAATGCAAATGTACATTCCTTCGGGTAGCCCCTGCATTTCCTGTGTGAAATCCTTCGTAATGACCTCGCCTTTTGTAGCATCTCCACGCCAAACGTCCACCACTTTTCTTCCAAGAATATTATAAACATTTATCTGCATTTGCGGCGTGTCCTGTGCCAGCTCAACAATAACGCTATAGCTACCGGTTACTGGATTTCTCCCAACATGTTTAATCTTATTTGTGGTGTCTGCGATTGACCGCATTGTGGTTGCAGTCTGATTAGTATAGACATTTTTGCTGCGAAGCGTCGTCAGCGCGTTGCGTACGCCTTTTGAAAAGCTTTTTTCAGACGTTTTGTTTTGTGTTTGCTGCGAAAGTGCCTCATGCGGAAGCGCTATTGCCAGCACAAAAAGCAGCGCAGGAAGAAAATTTTTAAAAAATATGTATATAGGTTTCATATAGTTATCAAGTTCTCTTGCTTCATTAATATAATGTTTGATCTGCTAAGGTAAAACTACAAACTAATACGTTAAAAAGCAGATATATGTTCAAGCTATTATAAAAATACGTAGTTTTTCAGATATTCCACGAAAATAATTAACTTCAGTCGTTCGAAAACTTTCGCTTCAGTTCAGCAAGACGTTTTTCGTCCGCTTCAAGATCTGAAAAATTTTTCTTAACTTCAAGGCTTCCCTGTTCAAGGCCAAGTATTTTTGCCTGCTGTGAAAGCTTATTTGCATCCTGCTTGATGTCGCCACTGTGCAGGCTTTTTAGCGCTTCAGCTTTTTGCTTTTGCTGCTGCCGCAGAATGCTTTTGGCGAGCTCCACGCTGCCCGGCGATGAATACTCTGCTGTTTCGTCTGCCTGTGAACGCGCCCGCTGAGGTTCTTCTTTTAAAAGCTCCTGCCAGTCTGGTTCTTGCCTTACGGTTTTAAAAAATTCATTATCCGCTTCTACTGCATTTGAGCTTTCGCCGGTTTTAAAAGGTTTAACCTCCTCGTCCTCTTTTTTAAAAGACTTTTGCGTCGGTTCGTCGCCTATCTGTCCATATACTTTTGCAGCGTGCGAATATAGCCCAGGGCTAGTTCCATTGGCTGCGGGAGGGGGAGTTTGTGATTGACTCTTTAAAGGTAAATTTTCTGCTATGGCCGGTGGATTTTTAAACTGCTTTCGCCACCGCAGATATAACCAGCCCATTACGGCCAGGACGCCACCAATAATAACTACGCTGCTTA
>DASPKH010000342.1:0-19504 GCA_035628175.1 Patescibacteria group bacterium | reverse complement strand
GCTCGCCGTCACCGTCATCAGTGCAGATGAGCTTGAAAACTCACGCGGCATCGGGCTTGACGAAGCGCTGCGAAGCGTCCCCGGCGTGCTGGCACAGTCGCGCTATGGAAATCAGGATGTGCGGATTTCCATTCGTGGTTTTGGCGTTCGCGGCGCGGGTGATAGGTCAAATGCAGGAACGTCACGCGGTATTCGCGTCATCATGGATGGCATCCCGGAGACCGAACCGGACGGCCGCACCTCGTTTGATCTGGTGGACCTCGGGCTGGCTCAGCGCATTGAAATCATTCGTTCGAATGCTTCCGCACTCTGGGGCAACGCTTCCGGCGGCATTGTCAACATTTCCACTGTGCCGCGAATTTCAAGTTCGTTTGTCAGCGGGCAAACGCTTTTTGGCAGCTTTGGTTTTAAAAAGTACGTGGCGCAGACAGGCACGCCACTCGGCGACGGGAAAATCTACGCGAGCGCAATCCACACCGAAGGCGATGGCTGGCGCGACCACTCCGGCTTTCGCCGCGAACTTTTCAACGTCGGGCTGAGCACGCCGCTTGGTTTAAAAACACTTTTAGGAATCAGCGTTTTCGGCACGAGCAATTATTTCAATATTCCGGGGCCGCTTTCAAAAGCTGAATTCGACGAAAATCCGCAGGCCGCAAACGCCACGTACCAGCGCCGCGACGAGCACCGCTTTAACCGCTCGGCGCGCATCGGCCTTACGCTCGACCACGAAATTGATGACGTTCACTCGCTTGCGGGCATGATGTTTTTAAATCCGAAATATCTTCAGCGCAGCGAGCGTGGTACATTCCGCGATTTCACGCGCTATCATTTGGGCGGAAATCTCGTGTACAAAAATCATCTCGATTTCGATACTTTTAAAAGCCGTTTTATTGCTGGAATTGACAACCAGTACCAGGACGGCGCGATTTTATTCTACCGGCTCAACGCGCAGAACCGCCGTAGCGACACGCTCACGACAAATAAAGGTGAAGGCGCGGTGAATTACGGTTTTTTCGCGCAGGAGGAAATTCTGCTTGGCGAACATTTTAGTATGACGGTTGGTGCGCGCTACGACGACATCACCTATGACTATCGCGACCATATTAATCCCTCGCTCGACGACACAAAATCTTTTAAAAGAATCACGCCGAAAGCAGGCGTCAGCTGGCTTTTTTCGCCGCTGCACAGCATCTACGCTAATCTCGGCGGCGGGGTGGAAGCTCCGGCTGGAAACGAAACTGACCCGATAGCGCTCTCCGGCGTCCAGTCCACGCTCAACCCGCTTTTAAAAGCCGTGATTTCCACCACATACGAGGTCGGCACAAAGCAGTTTTTTGACATTGAGGACGGCGGATTTTTAAAAGGATTCAGCTACGACGCCGCCGCGTACCTCATCCAGGTGGATAACGACATCATCCCCTATGACGGCGGAAAATTCTACACAAACGCCGGTAAAACCCGCAGAATTGGCGCGGAATTAGGCCTGAATCTCGACGTAGACTACGGCGTTTCTTTAAAAACCGCGTTTACATTCGCGAATAATGAATATCAACAATACACCGTTGACTCCTCGCTTTTTAGAGAGAATAACACGGGAAAGGCTGATTTTTCCGGTAATAAAGTCGCCGGCCTGCCCCAGTTTTATTCCAACGTCGCGCTACGCTATTCACCGCAGTTTTTTAAAGAGATTTTCGTTGAACTCGAAGCGCAGACCATCGGCGAGTATTTCGCAAATGATGCCAACACAATCACCGTTCCCGGCTACACCGTTTTCAACGCGACACTCGGCATGGCCGAATCGCTAAAGCTTTTCGGCCACCTGGCTTTAAAAGGTTTTGTCAATGTGCAAAATCTCACGGACGCCAAATACGCGGGTTCGGCATTTGTGAATCCAGATTTAGTTCGCGGCGTGCCGGTATATCTTGAGGCAGGAATGCCAGTGAATTTTACGGTTGGGTTTACGGTTGGATTTGAGTAAATTTTTTAAAAGTATTTCGCCATTTTTGTGATCCTCATTGCGAGGAACGAAGCAATCGCTATACCTGAGAACGCGACAAACTGATGTAGCGATTGCCGCGTCGGAAGACCTCCTCGCAATGATGGACTTTTAAAAACTCAATACTAAAAATTCACAACTTAAAACCTTGAAAACAATTGCAATAATTCCGTCTGCCGGAGTGGGAAAACGCTACGGTGCTGAAATCCCAAAGCAGTATACCGAACTCGCAGGAATGCCGGTCATCATTCGTACATTGCAGAATTTTGAAAAGTGTGATGAAATTGATGGAATTATCCTGTCAATAAACAATGACTGGCGCGGGTTTTTAGAGAAAGCTTTTAAAAAGTGGGGCATTACAAAAGTTATTGAAATAGTGAAAGGCGGTCCGGAACGTCAGAATTCTATTTTTAATGCTTTTAAAACCGACACTTTTAAAAGTGCGGAAATCGTGTTGGTGCATGATGCTGTGCGGCCGTTTGCAAGTGTGGAGCTTTTAAAAAGTGTTGTTGCTGCTGCACGAGAATTTGGCGCGGCTATTCCGGCTTTGACGCCTAAGGAAACGACAAAACAAGTGGATAGGAATAACATGGTTGTAAGAACGTATGAGAGAAAATTTTTAAAAAGTGTTCAGACTCCTCAGGGTTTTAGAAAAGATATGCTTTTAAAAAGCTATGAGAAAGTTGCGCAGAAGAACTTCATTGGGACAGATGATGCAAGCGTGGTAGAATTTGCGGGATTTCCAGTGAAGATAATTGACGGGATCGAGGAAAATATTAAGCTGACGACGCCCCTGGATAAGGAATTCGCGGAGTTTCTGCTTTCTAAAAACGTTGAAATCTAAGATATTGCAAAAAGAAAGTTTGTTGTTTTTTAAAAAGTTTTTAAATTGCAGAATACAATTTGGAGAAAAGTCATGATCACTCCCGTAGCACAAAGCACAAACATTCCTCAGGCGATTACGTTCGAGGTTCTAAAACAGACGATCAGTGAAGAGTCATCAGGGGCTCAAGCCGCACAATTGCTGGAGCTGAGCAGGCAGCAGGAAACAATTAAAAACGCCATGAAAGAAGACTCAGAAACGGGTCGGGTGGACGTTAAAGTGTAGGGAAATTTGTGTTTTGAAGAAAATTTTCTGGCAGAAAAATAATTTCAGGTTACTTCCGCCTTTGATAAAGTTGCGATTTGCCCTGTTGAATTTTATTACCTCACGAGGTCTTTACAGCTTCTTCTCTACCATTCGAAATACAGGTTTACTTTAGTTTTTTGAAGGGCATAATTATTTTTATGCTTTAAAGCAAGCCGCCGTTCTGTTTTTTCATCATTGGATTATAAATATTTTTGTACGTTCTGCGACAATGAGTGTCGCGGCTTATCCTTCTTTTAAAATTTCTTAAAGTTGAAGCAATATTTATACCATTTCGCTTTTAAAATTCATACACTGACCGCACTACGTTTTTAAAAATATATGCGAGTGAAATTTTCACCGTTTCGTTTTTCTAATTCTACTATTCGCACGAAACAATTTGTGTTCGTAGCGCTGGGGGTGTGCTTTGTGGCGAGCGCGGCGACGGCCGGGCGGATTGCTTTTAAAAGCATGAACCCGCGCCGTCTGGCAGATCTGTACAGCTTTGTGCAGCTGGAAAGCGATACGGCCAATAATGATACACCTTCCCTCTTTCCACGCACGAAGCTGAACCGTGAGCCACAGGCGAAAAAGCCGCTTGACCGCTCGAATGTTCCAGCAGGCTACAAAGCTACCGTAGAGCTGGATTCGACATTGCAATTTCACGAAAGCGAGAATTTTGGCGGTGTGGAGCTAGGCGTGCAGCAGGATTATTCCTTGGATGAATATCTTTCGCTAAGGCGTAGGCAGCTTCAAACAAAAGTATGGGATTCTCTTTCCTCTCAATATGATCTCAAAGCTGCGCCATCGGAGGATGCGCTTTCGCGTGTTCTGTCAAGTGCAACGGGCCTTACAATTCCGCTGCCGCCCAATCCGCTGACGACTATTTTCGGAAAGCCGGAAGTAAGCATAAACGTGAGTGGTGAGGTAAACGTGCGCGCGGGCTGGCGCTGGGATTCGCAGAACCTGGGGACGGTATCGGCATTTGGGCAAACGCAGTCCAGCCCGATGTTTTCACAGGATATTCGCCTGAATGTGAACGGCCGTATCGGAGACAAGTTAAAGCTCGGTGTGGACTACAATACGAATAATCCTTTTGAATTTAACAACCGGTTTAAAATCGGTTTTGACGGCTATGATGATGATATCATCAAGCGTGTAGAAGTCGGGAATGTGTCACTGCAAACGCCTTCCACACTCATTGGTGCAGGGCAGACGCTTTTTGGCGCGCGGGGTGATTTCCAGTTTGGCCCGCTCTTTATAAAAACCCTTGCCTCACAGCGCCGCGGCGAGCGGAAATTTGTCAACGTAAAAGGCGGTTCCTTAAAACAGCGCTTCCAGCTTCGCGCCTATGATTATGCGCAGAACCATTTTTTTCTGGATACAGTGTATAAACCTGTTTTCCGTGAATACTATCGCTTTGCAACACCAGTCGTTCCAAACTCATCTGAAGCGCGCCGCCTGACAGTAAAGGAGATTGAAGTATACGAGTCCACAACAGATCTGGCAGAAGTTGATAAAGTGGTTAACGCTATTGCCTATGATAATCTTGCACTTGTGCCGGTAGGCACGGGGTATGATCCGGCTTTAAAAAATGGCCGGGTAGTACCAGGTAGTGTCGAGGCAGGGCGTTTTACCCAGCTGGAGCGTACGCGGTATGAATTTAACCCAAATATAGGAAAGGTCACGATCAATAACCTCCGGCGTGACAGGAATTATGCCGTAGCATATAGAATTGAAGGCAATACTGATGCCCGTGAAGATGATCAGCAGTATGGTACCTTTTCGAAAGATGTCCGTAATAATGATACTCTCATTTTAAAACTTATTTATGCGACAGGTCTACAGCCAGGCTTTAAAAATCTGTGGGCGCGTCAGCTGCGAAATATTTACCCTATCGGTGCGACAAACGTAGATCTTAATCAGACTGATATCAATGTATGGTACCTTACAAATACAAATGACTCCACAGATATTCTCCCAGGCGCTACTGATAAAGTGGCAACTGTCCTGCGTGTCGACCAGATCAATAATGCAACCGGTGACCAGCAGCCTGATGGGAAGTTTGACGTGCGCTCTTCCGGTAGCCCGTTTTTTGATCCCCAGCGCGGTGAAGTTACATTTCCAAGTTTAGAGCCTTTCCGTGAGGAGCTACGCAATTATTTTTCTTTAAAAGGAAACCCAGCGCTTGCAGAACAATATGTGTACAATGAAGTGTATGATACGCTAGTAGATGTCGCTAAATTGCAGACTGGCCGGGACAGGTTCCTCATTGCGGGTGAAGCAACCGGTACGGCAGGTGGAAGTTCAATTCCGCTTGGCGCATTTAATCTCACGCCGGGTAGTGTTCGTGTAAATCTGAACGGACGGCCGCTTGTGGAAGGACAGGACTTCACGGTAGATTATTACTCCGGGCAGGTTCGCTTGAGCAATCCACAGGCTACGCTGCCAAATGCCAACCTGAATATCGAATATGAATCGCCGGATATTTTTAACCTGACAACAAGGACGCTTGCCGGAGTGCGTGCCGACTACCAGCTTTTTAAATACAGGACGCTAAGGAGCAATATTGGCTTTACGTCTATGTTCTACAATCAGGCGTTACTGATAGACCGCGTACGGCTTGGTGATGAGCCGGTATCGAACTTTATGTACGGGTTTGACGGTAATCTTGAGTTGGATGCGCCATGGCTAACAAAAGCAATAGACTGGTTGCCACTTATTGACACAAAAGAAAAGTCATCATTTATGATGCGCGGCGAGTGGGCAATGATGAATCCTACGCCAAATAAAAAACTATCAGAAGTGGCATCAGATAATGGCCTGCCGGTAGTGTATATTGATGACTTTGAGTCTGCACAGCGACCCATTTCGCTGGGGCTGACGGCTTCGCAATGGACACATGCATCGCCGCCGTTAGACAGCTTAATCGCTATTGAAGATAGTGACCGTGCTAATTATCGAGGCAAGTCATTTTGGTACCAGTTCTTTATCGCCAGAACGCCTGTACAGGATGTCTATCCTAATCGCCAGCGTGTGATCGGTCAATCAAATATCAATGATCTGCGCATTGATTTTGACCCTAATATCCGTGGTATTTATAACCGCAATAAATTTTTTGTGGATTCGCTGAATCCGGTCTTTGGAGACAATCGTCAGACCTATATTGATTATGCGCTCTCCATCCGTCCACGGGTATGGGGTGGGATCCAGCGTCTTCTCTCCTCCTATAATACAAATTTCGATGCTGAAAATATTGACTACATTGAAATAATGATGAATGTGGAGGATCGCGAAGAAACAACAGAAATGTATATAGACCTTGGCCAGATCAGTGAAGATGTAATCCCGAACGGACGCCTTAATACAGAGGACGGAATTACGGAAGAATTCAGGATTCCCAATGGTATTATTGATCCGGGCGAAGACGTTGGTATAGATGGAGTTGATGATGCGGCTGAAAGGGATGGATCGCCGGAAGTGAATGAGCCATGGCGTGCCCCGTATCCTTATCCACTCAACCTTGAAAGTGATCCGGCCAGAGATAACTACTCTTTTAATTTTTCGAATATTACGGAACAGTCTCCAAAGGACTTTGAAAATTATAATAATTACGAAGGAAATTCAACTGTTTCTGAAAATGGCCAGTTCCCGGATACAGAAATATTAAACCGGAATAACGGGCAGCGACTGGCACAGGGTAACAGTTATTTCAGTTATAAAATTAATCTTGACCCGAATCCGGCTACCAATCCGCAGATAGTAGGCGGTGCAAATAGCTGGCGGCTCTACCGGATTCCAATTCGCGGAGATCGCCGGACTGTCGGTAATCCACTCCTTTCAAACGTACAGTACGTACGCGTATGGTATAAAGGCGGCCGCTTGAAAGCCCGCATAGCAGACTGGCGTTTTCTGGGTTCCCAATGGCAGCGTATCAGCACTGTGCAACCGAATGTCAGCGAAAATGACAGCGTTTTGCGTGTGAGCTTTATCAACCGTGAGGAAAATGCCGGGGCACCAGACTATTATACAATGCCCCCGGGTGTCGTACCTCCTCGTCAGTTAACGAATCCTGATCCTACTCAGGACATCCGTCTAAACGAACAGTCGCTTGCGGTAAGTGTAAGAAACCTGCGTTACGGTGATGAACGAATGGCTGTACGCGTGTTTATCCGGCCTTTCGATATGTTCTACTATAAACAGTTAAAATTCTTTATCCATGGAGACGGATCTCTTCCCGGAAATGCCGTTCCGGGTTCTACACCACCGGCGTATGCCTTTATCCGTTTTGGTATCGATTCTTTGAATTATTATGAATATCGTAGGCCACTTACAAGTAACTGGCAAGATCTGGGAATTAACCTGGAAGAGCTTACCGCTATCAAACAACTTCGTGCAAATGACCTTGATCCGCGCAGGTTTGAATTTCCTGTACCCAACGATCCACTGGCAGTCTTTGCTATAAAAGGGAATCCTACCTTAACCAAGGTTCAGTTTGTTGGTTTTGGGATTGCTAATCCGCCTGAGCGTTTTCCCAATGACCTTACTACCACAATGTGGGTAAACGAGCTACGGCTTATTCAGCCGGAGGATAGAAAAGACTGGGCGGCCGTCGGCGACGCAAATCTGCAACTTGCTGATCTTGGCGTTGTGCGTGCTACATTCAACCGTACGACGCCGAACTTCCACCGTTTGGAGGAACGCTTTGGTAACAGGATCGATGGCTCTAACTGGAGCATTTCGACTGAGGCTGGGCTGGAGCGATTTTTTCCAAAAACATGGAAAGAAATCCGGATACCGATTTCGTATACGCATACTGAGTTTTTAGAGAAACCACAATTCGTAGCACAAAATGACATTAATCTCGAAGAAGCTGCCGAAGCAGCAGAACGAAATGCGCTGCTCAAGAATCAATCTCCTAATGATGCACAACAAATTGGCAATGACATTCGCAGGCGATCCCAGACGCTCCGTGTAGAAGATCAGTTTGCTATTACCGGGCTGCGCTTGCCGATCCCAACTGACCTCTGGTGGATACGTGATTCATTTAATAAACTCACCTACGGCTATACATATAATCAGACATTTGAACGTTCTCCGGTTGTAGTCGAGCGATTCAACTGGCACTGGAATGCCCGGGCACAGTATGCGATTACTATTCCAGCAGATTTCCATTTTGATCCTCTGTCGTGGCTGGCTGGTGTTCCGGTTTTAGGCTCATATAGCAATTACCGGATTAACTTCCTGCCATCCACTTTTGCGGCGGGAATTGATATTGACCGCTGGCGAACCACTGAGCAATCACGGTATCTGCTTTTCCCAAGTCCTGTCCAGCGCAGCTTTACAGCTACAAAAAATGCACAGTTCTCCTGGCGCTTAGGGCAAAATGGCTTTTTAAATCCTGTAATAGATTACTCTGTCAGCTCTGCAAGTACACTTGTTCCATTCGAACTGGACGAAGAAGGACGTCAGCGTACAGGCGCAGAAGTATTTAGGCAGATCATGTTTAAAAACGGGAAGTTTGTAGACTTTGGCAATGAAAATGACTATAAGCAAAATATCACAATGAACTTCAGGCCAAAACTTCCTGATCTCTTTAGTATTAATAAATTTTTTGAATCAAGCGGCTCATTTGTTACAAATTACACGTGGCGTGACCCTCTTGAGGCCAATCCGGATATTCGTGATGCAGTCAAACAGGTTGGTTTTCAAAATACTATCCGTGTTAACAATACTTTGCGGCTTCGGGCTTTAGGCAATACATGGTTTGGTGAAACGGCAGGTGCAAAAAAGGACTCTGCTGCCCCAGCTGAATTTTGGAGCAATGTAGGAAGTGTTTTTAAAACAATCTTCCTCGATTATGACAATCTTACTTTGGCATTTACACAGAATAATGCTGCCAATAATCCAGGAGCAATGGGCGGTACAGGCATCACAAACTTCTGGGCACGCGGCCTGATGTTCCGTGAGCAGAATCCTATTTATGGGCCGAGCCTCCCGTACCAGCTTGGTTTGGTAGGCAGTCCGCACGGTAGTTTTAGTATACGTCCTTCCGCGGCATTTCCATTTTTCCGTTTTGAAACAGATCCGGGCTTGCGGCCACCTAATGCTACTATGCAGGAGTCCTTTACTCAGACATCCTCTATTGATGCACGTACAGCCCGCCCTTTATGGGAAGGTGCAACGCTCGATCTGAACTGGAAGACTCAATTCACTTTCAATAAAAATCAACTTGTGGATGCTGATGATTTTGGAAGGCCGAGCTTTAGCAATGTGAATATTACTGAATCGTATAACCGTACCTATTTTAGTGTTCCTACTTTCCTGACCTTTGGACTGTTTGGAAATACAGTGGAAGATGTAATAGATCTGTATACTGAAAAGAAAAATGAAATACAGCTAATGCCTGGCGAAGACAGTACTGCGCGCAATGCACGTGAGCTTACTGCTTTAAATGAGGCATTCAGAGATGGACTCGAGTTTTTAAACTTTTTCCCTGCGGCTATTCGCTCTATAGCTCCTGTTTTAAACTATGGCATCCGTTGGGAGGGAATTGAGAAGTGGAGTATTTTTAAAGGTGTGGCACGCAGGATCTCATTCGAGCATATGTATGCCTCCACATATCAGGAGAATGCCCGGGTACTTGATAATGGCCGTGTAATCGAAGTACAGCAGGTCCAGGCCGGCTTTCAACCACTTATCGGGCTTACGATGGCGTTTGATGAAACAAAGCTGGATGGTAATCTTACCGCCAGCCTACGGTATAATCCGCGTACCGGCTATCAGCTGTCGGCTGCCTCACGTCAGATCTCACGGGAAACATCACATGAATTTTCACTGCAGGCAAGCTATAGTAAACGCCGATTTACATTCCCTCTCTTCGGCTTTCAGCTTGATAATGACGTCGAATTTAGTTTCTTGACTTCACTTCGCCGCTCACTTCGCGCTACATATGATCTTGAAGATTTTAAAGGTGAGGATGGGCAGCGCCTGAATGGATCCACCCAGATTATCATTGAGCCGCGTGCTCGTTACAATGTGAGCAATCGTCTTACAGCGACAGCATTTGTCCGTTACGAAGGGAATTTTACTGAAGGTGCGGCTACACCAGGCTTTAGTAACACTCAGGTTGGAATTGACTTCCGCCTGTCGGTGGCCGGTGGCAGATAATTTTTTTTAATGTTACCTATCAAGGCAATAGCTTTTTTTAGAGCTATTGCCTTTTTTGTAATAAGAAATCGTAACTTTGAAGTTTAAGGAAAAACCGGCATAGATCATACATGAAATTGTCATTTTGGAAAAAATTAGGTTTTGGTTTTCTATTGGCTGCATTGACCATAGTGGCAATGAATAGTATAATTTATAGTGGAATCAAGACACAGCGTGATACTACAGAATGGGTGCATCATAGTGATAGCGTGTTGGTCGAATTAGAACAGCTTCTTGTGCTAATGGGCGACATTGAGACCAGCCAGCGTGGCTATATTATTACAGGTGAAAGCTCATACCTACAACCATATATGTATGCGCTTCCTATGGTCTGGACCCAGGTGGCGATGGTGCAGAGGCTAACCTCAGACAACAATGTACAGCAGGCAAATATCAGGGCTTTAAAACCCCTTATACGTTCTAAGATTGAATTTGTAGAAAAGACGATTGCACAACGTGATTCTGAGGGGTTTGCCACAGCAGTAGCAATGTTGAAGACCGGCAAAGGAAGAATCCTCATGGATAGTATCCGTAGCGTGACACAGAGAATGGAAGATATAGAGGAAAAGCTCTTAGAAGAGAGGATGACTGCTAGTAACCAAAATTTTGCAACTGTTCAGAATACAATTATTGGAGGAAGTATAATCGCCCTTAGTATGGTGCTTATCACCGGCGGCCTTATCACCTATACTACAACCAAGTCCTTAAAAGAACTCCTTCGTGGTACAGAATATCTCGGCAAAGGCAATCTCGCGCACCGAGTCCATGTTACAACTAAGGATGAATTTAGCGATCTTGCAAGTGCTTTTAATGCGATGGCCGAAAGGCTTCAAGTATCGCAACATGAATTGTACCGGAAAAATGAACTTCTTGAAAAGGAAACTGCGCAAGTGCAGGTAGCAAATATACAGATGAGTTTAAAGAATGACCAACTGAAAGCGCTAGATGCTGAGAAGAATGAAATTCTCGGTATTGTGATCCATGATCTTAAAAATCCTCTTTCTGGTATAAAAGGGCTCGCACAGATTCTTGAAAAGGAATGCGCAACTCTTTCCGCGGAAGAAGTAAGGGAATTCTCTTCGGATATTCGTACGTCAGCTGACCGTATGTTTGACCTCATTACAAACCTGCTGGACATTAACCGCATTGAGCGCGGCGGCATTCACTTCGAAATTGATGAATACCAGATTACGCCAATTGTCGAGCATGTTTTTAAACGCTATGCTGTACGCGCCCAGGCAAAAGCTATTAAATTGCACTTTTCTGCAGAAACGTCAGCGCGAATTCTAACGGATCACTCGATCATGCTGCAGGTACTGGATAACATCCTGTCCAACGCTGTCAAATATTCCCCTTTCAATAAAAATATCTACGTGCGCGTTTTTGAACCGGATGTAGACAATATCCGTATTGAGATCCGCGATGAAGGTCCCGGTTTTACCGATACTGACAAGCAAAAACTCTTTGGCAAATTTGCACGTCTGTCAGCACAGCCCACTGGCGGCGAAAATTCAACCGGCCTCGGGCTTTCCATTGTTAAAAAACTCGTTGACAGTATGAAAGGAAAAATCTGGTGCGAAAGCGAATTTGGCCACGGTGCAACTTTCATACTTGAATTTCCAAAGTCAAACCTTGCTGAACAGGTTTAGAACTTTAAAAAGAAAAACAGAACCTGCTTTTTATAACAGATCCCGTTTTTCTTTTAGATTAATTGAAATAGCTCAAAGACTACACTCCTGTAGCTTCCTTGAGTTCGCTCATCGTGAACAGTGCCCGCAGCTCAATTCCCTCAGCCGCTAATTTCTCTTTGCCACCGCTCTCGCGGTCTATCACACAGACAGCGCACATAATGTTGGCACCTAGCCCACGTAGGTCCGCTGCACTCAGGATTACCTGTCCCCCACTTGTTACGACGTCTTCCACTACAACGATACGTTTATTTTCAAGCGCGGTGCCCTCGGCTATTTTCGCCGTGCCGTACTTTTTGGCTTCCTTCCTCACAAATGCAGCAGGCAGCTCCGTTTCAAAGGAAAGCGCCGTTGCAATAGGAATTCCGCCCATCTCAAGTCCGGCAAGCACCTGTGCGCCTTCCGGCAGGAGCTGTGCCATGTGCTCGGCGATGGCTTTTAAAATATGCGGTTGTGCTTCAAAAAGATATTTGTCAAAGTACTCATTGCTCACTGCACCGCTTCGCAGGGTGAAAGTGCCCGTGAGATGCGAAACATCATAAATCGCTTTTGCTAATTCTTTTCGTGTCATTTTCTGTAATCCGTGATTAGTGACCGTTTTTAAAACTGGCTGCTGACAGTTCCTTGTTACTTCACAAAATTACGCCGATATTTTTAAAATGACGTTTAAAAACTTTCCTGCAACTGCGGCTGGCCTGCGTTTTTAAAAGAATCTTGGGGTTGATAGGATGGCGTTTTGAAGTAAGCAAAAGCGAACAGGCACATGAGAAGGAGGTCAACACAGCCGCCCAAAAACATATTCATCGGGATTCTTCCCTGCGACAAGAGTACTATCGCCGCTACGCCGAACGACACCTTCTCCAGCATCGCGACGATCATCAGTGGTTTAAAACGAACGGGATCGCGTGAAATAATAAAGAACATTACCTGCGCGGCAAGCGCCACGCCAATAAAACCATAATAAAACTCCGGATGCGTGATCGCCGGCGGCGCGTCAATTCCCGCCTGCCTTTCCATAAAATACATCGGCGCAAGTACTAGCACGCCATAAATCCCTGCAAAAAGATAAATTCGTTTGATAGCTTTGAGCATGGTGCGGCCTTTTAAAATTAATTTTAAAATGTCTTTTGACTGCAATAACTAAAAAAGAAATGGTTAGTTACAGGTTTTAAAAGCTTCTTACAATCCGCTCTACTGTATTCATCGCACTCAGGATCACTGCCGGCGTGCCCTGTCCTGGAAATGTCGTGTCCCCTGTTACATACAGGTTTTTAAAAGGTGTGACGTTCGGGGTCATTGTTAAAAGATTATTTTCCACCGAATGCGGAATACCACCGACAAACCCGCTTTCGCGCTTTGTGTAGAAATCGAACGTCGTTGGAGAACCCGTCAGCACAAGCTGCTTTTTAGCGGTTTTACAATCTTTAAAAGCGTGGTCGAATTCTTTTAAAAGAAATTCCTCCACAACTCTTTTCTGCTCAATATATTTCAGTTTTTCCATATTCTGCCAGCGTTCCACCCGCGTATGCGTGGAGATTGTTACTGTACGCCAGCCCGCAGGTGCCCTCAAAATATCATCCGGCAGTGAAAACGACACAAACATCGAACCAGAGTCACAGTGCGGAATCTGTTCGCGCGTGTGAATTTGGTAATACGCAGTTTCGATTGAAGCAATATCCTCGACCGCGAAATACATTACGAACGCACCCCAGGCAAAATCCGTTTTCCGTGCTTCTTTTAAAAAATACTGCTGTATATTCCCCTCGGTCAGTTTTGCCATGTTCCACACAGGTGCGCTAGAAATAAGGCCCCGCGCAGCAAATTTCCCCTTTTTCGTAAAAACTTCGTAGCTGCCGGGTTTCTGCTCAATTTTTAAAACCTGCTGGCGAAAAAGCAAGGTGCCACCGAGCTTTTTAAAAATTTCGGCAATATCGCGTGCAGGCTGCGCCATTCCACCAATCGGGTAATATGTTTCGGATGGATAGGTAAGCCCCATTGCGGCGGTTACGTAGGGCACTGAAGCACTTGTGCTTTGTGTGGAAATGAGAAGCTGCTCGTCGCAAAACTTTTTAAAAAGTTTGTTTTGTAAAAGCCCATGCTTTTCCAAGAGTGTATCGAAAGGTCGGAGGAGGCCGGGTAGTAACTGTGCCCCTTTTAAAAGCGACGTGAATTTCGTGGTTTTTAAAAGTGTGAAATAGTCTGAAATGTTTGACGGCGGTAGCACGGAAAAATCATTAAGCAGACCCCATACTTTCTGCTCAATCGCATACAGTTCATTCCACAAATTGCGCTGGCCGCGCATGCCAAAGTGTGTTTCGCATTCACGTATCCACGCATCTTTTTCAGCATGACGTATTATGAATTTATCCCCGAGAAAAATCCCCATTCCCGGATCAAGCTTTTTAAAACGCGGCGCTATCTCCAATTCTTTAAAAAGCCTGCCAACGGGCTGATCCGCGCGAAGGCCACTAAACGTCGTAGCACCTGCATCAAACGTAAAATTCCGCCGCGAAAAATATCCTGCACAGCCCCCAACCGCGATGTGAGACTCCAAAAGTAAAACTTTAAAACCATGCTTTTGCAGGAGTGCAGCCGCGGCAAGCCCGGCGTAGCCCGCGCCGATAACAATAATGTCGTGCATCAATCAGGAAATGTTTTATAAAAACTGCACGAAATATACGCAATGGGTAGGAATGAAGTTCAATCCATTTTTAAAAATGCTGTACAAACTGTGAAAGCGCCGTTCGATTTAGGAAAATCTACGCCCTGTGCGAATGCGGCACGGAGACTAAATATTGATGCGAAAAGGTGAATTGTTTTAAAAGAATATGTTGCTGCGATAATGATGTACAAAAGTTATAAAGTTGATTTACGCAACCGCATCTTTAAAAATCAGACTCGGACGCACCCATGAATATACTTCATACCCGTTGCTTTTTAAAAACCGGTAGATTGGAGAATTTGGAATATTGTCCAGCAAATTCACATCATCCTCGATAATTATCAGCTCTGCCTGTATTTTAGCCAGTTGTTAGATTGTAAAACTTCCAGACCATGCCTTTCAACGTCAATAGATATAAAGCTGATTTTCTCCCCGGCTGGAACATGTGTGCCAAGAATTGTTTCAAGGCGTTCGGTCAAAAGCTGCATTTCTACCGGCGCGCGTCCCATTTCGGCAGCCCATTTCCGGGCGTGTTCCTCCGAGATCGTATTCCCTGCGTGGTGAATACTCCACGAATAAAATATAATGGGGCGGACTTCATCAGAAATTACAGCTTCAAGATTAATGCCACGCGGGCCGATAAGCCTGAAACTTTCATTGATCCGGGCGTGGCATCAATATTTATACCGCGTCAACCTTGCGTATAAAACCAGTATGTATTTGAGAACTACTTCAGTGAAAACACTTCGATGTCCACATAAAAGCCCTTCGGCAATTTTGCACTTGTGCCGAAAGCTTTTTGTCCCGTGTCCTGCTGCCAGGCTTTTGTCTGGAAATACGATTGCACAATAGCATCTTCGCCAAATTGCCCGTAAAAGCTTTTTTGGCCTATACTAAATGTAAATTCTACACCGCTACGAATTTTTGCTTTCAGTTGTGGTGAAATTTTAGAGGTAGCCCAGCGATATATTTTCAAAAGCATTAATCTGTTTAATCTCTTTAAAAGTTAAAAACGAAATGCAATTGAAAAAAGGGCAACTTTAAAAACAACCATGCGTGAATTTGTGTTTAAAAATCACGACGCACCATTGACAGAGTCGTCCATTCTCGCCACGAATTCCAGTTATTCGGCAGTGCGAACCTCGCAGGAGAGGATTGCCAGAAGGAGAAGGGTTAAAAAAACGTCTCATAAACAGTATTCTTTAAGAAGTAAGGATTTCTGCTTTACAGGATAGATTCACAGCGCCACAAAAAGTTACGGGTGAAATTACACAATTCTTAAAAAAAACACGCCGCCAGATACGAAAATAATTCGGGTAAATAGCTTTTTAAAACCGGAAAGTCGGAAATTCTTACTAAATTTAAAGAAATTATCCCAGGAATATTCGGTTATTGCATACCGGAAAAGTATGAATTATTTGCACGAATTAATCAATGTTTTAAAAGACGAAGAGCTGGAGAAAGTACACTCCCTGGAGATTCCGCAGCGGCAGCGGGATGTGCTTCACACGATGTTGAGTTTTCGCCACCGGGAGCTACCGGGAGTGCCCGAGCTTTTAAAAGCGCTTGATATGTCGTCGCAGCATTTTTATAAAGTGAATTCCGTATTGCTGGATAAATGTTACGAGGCGCTTGTGCCACAGCGCGGGCTGCAACTGCTCACATTCCTGACCATAAAAGACCTGTACCGGCATCTTTATCACGAAGTGCGGATGCAGGAAAAAAAGCTTTTGAAAGGCTCGTCGGAGACTGATGCAGAATTTTACCGGCAGTGTTTTGAATTGCTTCAGGGGCAGTCTGTAAAGAATTTTAATGAAAAGGTGATCCGGGACTTCGGCGCGAAATATCTTTCTGTGAAAAAGGATAAGACGCTTGGTGATGAGCTGTATGTCGAGGTGCTGCTGCTGCGTTCGGAAATTGTTACCATCAGCGCGCGCGGGCAAAATGAGCAGGAACAGCAGCGGATTTTAAAAATCCTGACCGGGCTGGAGGAGCGGTTTAAAAATGTGGCGCATCCGTTGGCGCAGTTCTGGTATCATCATGCGTTGGCGCAGTACTACGCGGCGATGCATCAGGATGATGATTTTGCACACCACATGCTGGAGCATCTTTTAAAGGCGCTGGAGCTTTGCGATGGAGTGCCCGAAATGTGCAAAGGAGGTGAACGGGCTATCACCGTCAGCAAAATAGCCGAAGCATACTATGCCGAAAGCAATTTTGAAAAAGCGTTCGCGATGTACGATGAGCTTTTTAAAAGCGGTGAAATCGAATTGCAGAAGCGGTTTTATCACACGACCAAATTTGTACAGATCTGCATCATTCTTGGTAAATATGCGCGTGCGGAGGAATTGCTTGACGACCAGTTTGGCCTGTATATCGCCAGCCGTGAAAAGGCCATGACAACGATGGGTTCGATCTCCTACGCAAAGCTGTACCTTGCTAGCGGAAACTTTTTAAAAGCCAAGGAATACATCGATCTGGGATTTGAACTAAATACAAAGAATTACTACGTGCAGTATGAGATTGAACTTCGCAATCTGCAGAATACGTATTTCTTTTTAAAAGAAGAGTGGGAATTAGCGGAAGACCTCGCACGCCGTAACCTGAAATTCCTCACGGGAAAAGGCTTCAGGCTGGAAACGAGCGCGTACGGTTACTTTTATAAAATGGTGCTGGCATTCATGAATATGCGGCTTCATAAAGCGAAATTTCCGCAAAACCTGGAAAAGCGTTTCCAGCAGTACCAGTACTCATATTTTGCAGTGTACGGAAAGCTGTTAAAAATTATGCGTGAGAATACAGAAAGGCAGGTGCGGAGTGTAGCGTCTGAAAAAGGGTTGGAGATACTTACGGGATTTTAAAACAAGCCATATAAAAGTTTGTTTTACGATGAATTCAATTACTATGGATGCAGTTTTAAAAATGAATTATCTGCACGAATTTATCAATATTTTAAAAGGCGATGAGCTGGAGAAAGTGCAATCGCTCCAGCTTCCGCTACGGCAGAGAAATGTGCTCCACACGATATTGAATTTCCGTCATCGAGAGCTGCCGGAGGTGCCGGAGCTTTTAAAAGCGCTTGATATGTCATCGCAGCATTTTTATAAAATAAATTCTGTGCTGCTCAATAAATGCTATGCCGCCTTTGCGCCAGAGCTTGGCCTGAGAGTACTGGAGATCCTAACGGCAAAGAATCTATACCGACATTTTTGCCACGAGATGTTTCTCCAGGAAAAGCAGCTTTTAAAAAATGCGCCGGATCAGCTGGAAGAATTTTATTTTCGCTGTTTTAATTTGTTGCAGGCGCAATCGGCGAAATATTATGAGGAACCGCTTACATGCAGCTTTGGCGAAAAGTACCTTGCTGCACGGAAAAACCCGCAGAAGGACGATGAGTTGTATGTTGAAGTGCGGCTTCTGCAAACTCGGATTATCATGCTCTCCGTTCGCGGTAAAAATGACGAGTTGGGCTGCAAGATGCTGAATGAGCTGGAAAGGCATGCCGAAGCGCTTCACGGGAGCCGACACGCACCTGCCTTATACGGGCATTACCACGGATTTGCCGCATATTATACGTATTTCACGGATGCTGATGAAAATGCCGGTAAAATTCTAGATTATCTTTTAAAAGCAAGGTCCATCTGTGAAGAATATCCCCATATTCTCGGTACAAGTTATCAACTGTGGACACAGGGCAAAATTGCAGAAGCGCATTATGCAGCCGGCAATTTTCAACAGGCATATGAAAATTATACAGAGCTTTTTAAAACTGATATACGTGAACGGCAGAAGTGGTTTTATCACGCTACGAAGTTTACCCAGATATGTATTATTCTCGGTGAACTTGCGAAGGCGGGTGAGCTTTTACATGAATATTTTGATGTGCATGTGGCCAGCCGTGAAAAAACAATGACGACGATGGGTTCGATCTCCTACGCGAAACTTCATCTTGCAAAAGGGGAGCTTTTAAAAGCCAAGGAATACATCGATCTGGGATTTGAACTGAATACAAAGAATTACTACGTGCAGTATGAGATCGAACTTCGCAATCTACAGAATACATATTTCTTTTTAAAAGAAGAGTGGGAATTAGCGGAAGACCTCGCACGCCGTAACCTGAAATTCCTCACCAGCAAGGGTTTCACACTGGAGACGAGCACATATGGATATTTTTATAAGATGATCCTTGCCTTTATCAATACGCGGATGCATAAGGAAAAATTTCCGGAAAGCCTAGAGCCGAAATATGAGCTTTACCAGAAGTCGTACTATGCCGTATATGGGAAACTTTTAAAAATAATGTGGGAAGTGGCGAACTCAAAAGTGTAAACCGGCGGATAGCGATGACAAATAAAAAACCCATATTTCTTAAAATATGGGTTTTTTTCTCATAGGTTTTAAAAAGCTTTAAAAAACTTTTGCTTTTGCCTTCATTCCAGTTTTTAAAACACCATCTTTGGCGATCCCGTCCATTACACCACCATTACCCAGTTGTGAGGTTTTCAGCGGGTTGACGAATTCGCTCCACATGTATTCCTGCGGTATAGCGCGCCCCATTTGTGCAAGCTCTATCAGGTATTTTGCAGCAGTATCTACTACCCATTCAAAATTGTCGTCCTGTACAGATGATTTTTCAGCATCGGGCGCTGGATTGAGATAATCAATTGCATACGGGATGCCGTCGCGAACAGCGAATTCTAGAGTATCAAAGTCGTAACCAAGCGCATTTACGAGCTTCAGGCAGTATTCTGTGATCTGCTTTTCACGCTCAGGTGTGAGTGTGTAGTCAGCTACGTAGCGCAGGTGATGCGGATTGCGCGGAT
>DASPKH010000341.1:0-2423 GCA_035628175.1 Patescibacteria group bacterium | reverse complement strand
TTCATCTGGTTAATATAACTGCCTGCTGACGCTGTATCAACATTTCCGACGTATTCTTCCTGCCAGCTTATGCCGCCATCTATCGTTCGCCAAATACGGTCATAGCTTGCAATAATCCCGTTCATTTCGTCTATAAAATCTATATCACGATACGGAGCTCTAAAGGTATTCGGTGCCGGGAATTCATGAGTCGTCCAAGACTTGCCGCCATCTACAGTTTTAGCGAACATTGCTATGGCGTTGTATCCGCCTTTATAACCCAAAGAATACCCTGCCATCTCGTTTTTAAAAATGACTTTCTGCAATTTTTCCAATGGAAAAGAAAGTTGCTCCCAGGTTTTTCCGTAATTCACCGTTTTCCATAATTCATCGCTCTCAGTTACATAATTGAAAACTTTTACAATCCATTTTCCTGCCTCGTGAGATGCCAGCACCGGATGATCCTCGTGAGGGTGGCGCCGAATAACTACATCTGATTCGGGCAAAGAAACCTCAGTCCAGGAATTTCCACCATCCTTTGTATATAAGACCGGAGCTAAACGGTTTGTTTTATTAGAATCACTCCACATCTGTATCATGACTCCGTTAAGTGAATCATTCATTATGATGTTTTTAAAACTCCGCTCTTCTTCACTTTGAAAATTTCCCCAATATTTTTGTGTCCATGTCAGGCCTCCGTCTCGTGAGAAAAACAAGGTTGAAGCTTGAAAATTAAATTTTCCTTCCTGCGATGTTTCATTTCTGACGGAATCAACGATTACAAAGACTGAATTGCGTGTGGGGTGGGCAATATCGGACGCCATTGCAAAAATTGCAGTATTTTCTTTTCTCCGAAGCTGAAGTATTTCCTGCCATGTACTACCTCCATCAACGCTTTTTATAATATCATAAGCAGGATGACGGTTTGTCGCGCCAATGAAATGATTTGAATCAGCGTACGCTATTTTTGAAAGTGGCGCAGCTATACTGTCATGCCTCCAAAAATTTTGCACAGATGCCTCAGTTTGCGTTACAACAAAAAATTGAAATAGGCAAAGAAATCGGAAACAAATTTTCATACATCACCTCCTGCTTTTTAAAAATTACGGATGGATTTTGTTTCTACACGACAATTGATATGCCAAAGGGAAAGCGAGAATACGAAACCACCCAACTCGTTCAAAAACAAAGACTTAACATAGGCAGCTTTAATTATAATAAGTTAATATAATTAGAATTTCTGTGTAAAAAACTTTACACTTTTTTGCCTGTGTCAGCTTTTTTTCACACTTTATAAAACTAAAAAGGCAATTCCTTTTAAAAGGAATTGCCTTTAAAAAATAAGTATATTACAAAGCTCAATACTCCTTTTCCATCCACGCAATCACTGCCTTAATTTCGCCATAAGAATAATCATCACCCAGCGCATCTTTTAAAGGCCGCAGCGGATAGCGCCCGTGCTTTTCAATCGCGGTTTCAATTGCCGGCACTTTCCATTCCTCAACGATTGTATTCAAATCAATTTCACCCGTCGCGATAAAATGCGCCAAGTGCGATTCAACCGTAGGAATTCCAAGATTGCGCAACGCGGCAATTTCCGCCACACTTTTCCCTCGTTTAAAAAGGTCAAGCGAAATAAATTTCGTGTCAGGCGCTTCTTCCTTCGGCGCACTGTTTCGCGGCTGGCGTCCGGGTAACTTCTGGTGGATTTTCGAGCTGAGTTGATTATCAATGCAATACTGCTGGATTTCTTTTAAAAAATTGCCGCCATAGCGCTCTAATTTCATTTCGCCAATACCCGAAATTTTGCGCATATCGTCAGTGGTCAGCGGAAAATACGTTGCCATTTCCACAAGAGTTGCATCCGAGAAAACCACGTATGGCGGGATTTTATCGTAATCAGCAAGCTGCTTGCGCAAACTTTTTAAAAGGTCGAAAAGCTCTTTTTCGTACGGCAATTCTGTTCGTATAGCTTTTTTCTTTTCGTCACTTTGCGCAACAGATTTCACCAGCCACACCTGCTCCTCTCCTTTTAAAACCGGGCCACTCATTTCGGTTAGTTTTAAAAGCGGGAATTTGTCATCGGTCTGCTGCAAATATCCAAGCGCCACAAGGTCGCGAAGGTAATCCATCCACTGATTTTTCGATAATTCCGCACCCGCGCCGTACGTTTTTAAAAGCTTGTGTTCGGGACGGATTTTCTCCGAATCCGAACCTTTTAAAAAGTCCACAACGTAATTCGCACCAAATCTTCCCTGCAATCGGAAAACCGCGGACAAAAGCTTTTGTGCGGGAATCGTGGCGTCAATTTTTTCGTAATCATTCACACACGTATCGCAATTTCCGCAATTCTGGGGCGCTTCCTCTCCAAAATAGTTGAGCAGAAATTTCCTGCGGCACGTCCTGATTTCACAAAAACCAGCCATTTTATTGAGCTTGGCGAG
>DASPKH010000340.1:0-3363 GCA_035628175.1 Patescibacteria group bacterium | reverse complement strand
GTTAAGCGTTGTATTGCTGTAGCGCTCGCTCACCCCGCGTACATACACAAACTTGTTGTCCACGAGTGTTACACCCGAAACACGCTGAAGAGCCTGACCTGCATTCGCATCCGGAAGTTTTGAAATTTCTTCCTGACTAATACTGTTGCTCACCTGTGCTGAGTTTTTCTGCTGCTGAAGCATCGCGTCCTGATTATTATTCGCGCGGCTTGTCGTTACGACTACTTCTTCAGTAGTGCTTACTTCCGGCTTGATGCTCACATTTTGTGTGGTAGTTTTGCCTGCTGTCACGACTACGCCACTTACTGTACGCGGCGTATAGCCCACGTAAGAAACTTTTATGGTATAGGTGCCAACGGGGACATTTTTCACAGTAAATGTTCCCTTTACATCGGAATAAGCGCCTTTCGTCGTGCCTTCCACCTGTACGGTTGCGCCACGCATCAGTTCACCTGTCTCGGCATCGGTCACTTTACCGGTAATTGTCCCAAGTTCCTGCGCAAGGGCAGGCGAAACAACCGCAAGAGCAAAAATTATGAACGCCACAAATTGCATGAGAGAATTCGCCATATTTTTAAACCGCCACACTGTAAAAAAGTATATATTTGATGATGTAACCTGATTTCTGTGCGCAAACTTAGCCGTGGCGTGTTAGCTGAATGTTACCGCTGTTTTATCAAAACGTAATATTAAATCTTCGTGAGAATTGAGGCTGGTTTAGCAGTCTTTTTTTAAAAGCAAAGGCGGGAATGATTTACTTTTGAAAGACAGGTGATAACAGGTTAAATTTGCGGTAACGGAAAGAGCTTGCTCAAACCGCGTATTATGAATTTTTATAAAAGCACATGGACGCAAATCTTATCCAAATTCTCGAAGATACAGCCACAATGCTCGAGCTGGCAGGCGAAAATCCTTTTAAAGCGCGTGCATATTCGTCGGCGGCGCATATATTGGAGGAACAGCAGATTGATGTTTTTAAAAGTGTAAAGGAAAATACGCTGCGCAATGTAGCGGGCATCGGCGCTGGTCTGCGTGAGGGGATCACGGAGTATGTGCACACGGGAAAATTTGCCGAATATGAAAGGCTGCTGAAGGAAATTCCATCAGGTGTTCTCGACATGACACGGCTCCGCGGGCTTGGTGCGAAAAAAGTCCGCTCACTGCATATCCAGCTTGGCGTCAGTTCTATCTCCGAGCTGGAGCAGGCCTGCCGTAAAGATAAATTGTGCGATATAAAAGGTTTTGGCAAAAAGTCACAGGAAACGATTTTAAAAGCGATCGAGATGTGGCGCTCTTCGCAGGGCAATTTTCACCAGCATAAGGCGCTCATGGATGCTGAAGCAATTGTCAGCTTTTTAAAAGAACAAAAGGGTTTTAAGGCCGCGGAAATAGCGGGTGATCTGCGCCGCCGTGCGGAAACCGTTTCGGAATTATATATTATTGCCGAAGGTAAAAGTAAAGAGGCGGGAGAGGTTTTAAAAGACCAGTTTGAATTAACGGAAAAGAACGGGATTTTAGAAGGCGGACATTCGCCAGTATTTGGAATTCCATTTGTGGTTGAGATTACCGACAGGAAAAATTACGTTCAGCGCTTACACGAAACAACGGGTTCGGAAGAGTTTTTAATAGCTTTTAGGAAGCAATTTGGAGAAGACTTTCTAAAAAAGCCTTTTAAAAATGAAGAAGAATTATACGAATTTTTAAAAATCCCGTACATCGAACCGGAGCTGCGCGAATCTGCTGACATCATCAAACTCGCTCTACAAAATAAGCTGCCCGAACTCATCGAGCCGAAGCACATGCGCGGAATGCTGCACTGCCATTCAACATGGAGCGACGGCCATAATTCCATCCGTGAAATGGCTCTCGGCGCGAAAGCTCTCGGTTACGAATATTTTGCTATCTGTGATCACAGCCGAACGGCGAGCTACGCGGGTGGCCTGACGATAGAGCGTGTAAAGGCTCAGCATGAGGAAGTTGATAAGTTGAACGATGAAGATCTCGGCATCAGGATTTTAAAAGGAATTGAATCGGATATTTTGCCGGATGGAGATCTTGATTATCCTGATGCCATTTTAAAAACGTTTGACATTGTTGTAGCATCAGTGCATTCTTCTTTTACGCAAACTAGGGAAAGCCAGACAGCGCGGATCATTAAAGCACTAGAGAATCCATATACAACTATTTTGGGCCATGCCACGGGACGCATTCTGCTGTCGCGGGCGGGATTTGATGTTGATATTGAGGCCATCATCGACACAGCGGCAGAATTTGGCAAGATCATTGAAATTAACGCAAATCCATATAGATTCGACCTTTCATGGCAGAATGCGAAATATGCCAAAGAGCGTGGCGTGAGGATTGCGATCAATCCCGACGCCCATGCTGTTGCGGAACTAGAGCTAACGAATCTGGGGATTGGTATTGCGCGTAAAGCCGGTTTGGAAAAAAGCGATATTGTAAATACGTTAAGCTGTGATGAATTTTTAAAACTTGTGAAAAAATAAGATGATTTTTAAAACCTTGTTAAAAACTGCATTTCTTTCTGCCACATTTTTTCTGCTTTTAAACAGTTTTGCGTGTGGTGGTAAGCAGACACGCGTGATTGATGAAACTGCTACCCGTACACAGGATTCGGCAAAGTACGGGACTGTACCGGCAGTACTCGCTTCTGCACAGGTCGGGCAGGAACTTCTTAATGTTACATCGTCGAAAGTAGATGCAGCGTTTGAGCTTGCGGCAAATGTCTCAGGATACTATCGGCTCATTTCATCCACGCGCCGCGATTCACTTTCAGAAGCTTTTAAAAATCAGGGCAAACAGCCGACGGCACTTTCAGCTGCACAGGTTTTAAAACCAGAACGGCTGTTTTTTGCACGGGTAAACGCTTTTAAAAACCTGCTACGTGTGGAGCTTATTTCGCGCCGCCCGCCGGATTACTCTACGGAAACACACGGCGTTGGTTATGCGTTATTACGGTACGCAAACCAGGCAACGGGTGAAATTCTCTATGACCCGGCAATCCTAGAAGCAATGCAGCGAGCGATGATCGCAGTCGAAGGAAAAAGCGATATGTTTTTAAAGGCAGATGGGAAGCTACGCGTGGAGCCTGCGGAAACAATTGTAGCAGGCGGCATAGATTTTGAGAATAATGGCATTACACGGAAGTGGGAATTGTTTGAAGATAAAGTGGTAAATTCGTATGATGCTGTCGAAACGATTTTCAGCATTTTAAAAGACAATCCGCGGTACGTGGCTGTAGACATAGGGACGCGTGACTCGATGTACGCTACAAATGGCCTGTATATGGTGGAAAATTACAATCCGCCGTCAAAATTAGAAGTGGAAACGCTCGACAGATTT
>DASPKH010000339.1:0-2197 GCA_035628175.1 Patescibacteria group bacterium | reverse complement strand
CATCTAGATCCCTTATGCTAATTGCATCTGGTACAACCTCCAGAAGTGCTGCCTGCTCACGGAGCTGCTGCTCTGCTTTTTTACGTTCGGTAATATTCTGAATCTGAGCTATATAATGCAATATTGTATTGTTTTTATCCGTGACCTTTGATACCGCAAGTAAAACCCAAACAATTGTACCGTTTTTATGGAAATACCTTTTTTCCATCGTATAACTCGGCCTTTTATCTTCTATCAATTCTTGCAGATATCGCAAATCAAGATCAATATCATCGGGATGTGTAATATCTTGAAACGTGAGTTTCATAAGCTCGGATTTATCATAACCAATTATTTCGCAAACCTGTTCATTGACTTCTTTCCATCTTCCTTCAGGGCTTACCAAAGCCATGCCAATAGCAGAATATTCAAATGCTCCTTTAAACTGGTTTTCGCTTATCTGTAGCGCCTCCTGCGCCTCTTTCCACTTTGTTGCATCCCTTGCGATAGTGTGTAAATAGTCTCCTACTGGAATTGTATTCCATTCCAGCCATTTATAGGTTCCATCCTTACATCTATATCTGTTGGTAAAGGAGACTGTTGGACTCCCCGAAAAAGATTTTTCAGCTTCACGTAGTGTTTTTTCTACATCATCAGGATGGACAAAGTCCATAAATGATTTTGAACAAAATTCCTCCTGCGTATAACCAAGGATTTTTTCTACAGCCGGGTTGATTTCTCTGAAATATCCATCTAAGCCGCATGAACCAACGATATCAAGTGAAAGCTCTAGGAATGTTTTTTTCTCCCTCTCAGCTCTGAGGCGATCTGTAATATCAATAATAACAGCGAAGGAACGAATTACAACACCATTATCATCTTTTTCACTTGTTGAGGAAATCAGTCCATCCATGATGTCACCATTCTTTTTAACAAATTGGTACTGAATGTCCTCAACCCGGCCGGTCTTTAAAAAAACAGGGAAAACTTTTGAAATTGCATATTCGCGCGATTCTTCTGTCAAAAAATCAATAGATTTCCTTCCGATCACTTCTTCACGTTTATACCCGAGCTTTAAAAGCCAATATTCACTCACATCAATAATATAACCCGAATTATCAATAGAGTGAAGCATAACAGGAATGTTATTATAGAAGGCTGTATACCAGTCACCATCTTTAAAAGATGAATGTACAAGATCAGGAAATCCTGCAGTGATACCTGTTTGCTGTGTTTCTGTAAAAAGCTGAGTTGGTGTTTGAGAGAAAGTCTTCATATCAATACCATTGCATGACCGGTTTGGTGGTGAAGTATCTTTTGAACTTTATTCAAATATCACTATTATTGGAAGACCAAAGAATCCTGTTGAATAATTATATTTTACTGCTTTTAAAATTACCTGAATACCCCTACCTGATATCCTGAATACTACTTAAACAAAATTTTCACCACTAACACTTTTAAAAGCATAGAATTACTAATTATTCATGGTGGTAATTGTAAAAAATTAGTAAGTTTGCCAAGAGTATATTTCGAATGCTGCTTCACCCTTTTTAAAAAGCTTTTAAAAATAAGCTATGCAGCGGTTTTACAATGACAACACCGGACAATATATATGGATAATTCGCGACCAATTTCCCTTTCTAAAATACAAATCACACATAAAGATGCGCTGCCCTCGGCAGCTGAAGTCTCGGTTGCTGAAACCATTCGCAACCGCAATTCCAACTGTACCGCCTGTGGCGATGAAGGCTGCGATACCAAAGGCCCTGACTCTACCTGCTCCTGCGGCGACAAAGCTAAGGAGAGCATGCAAACATCAACAAATGTAACTGAAAGAGCGCCAAGCTATCTGGAAGTAGAATTTAAAGGTACACGCCGAGGGCTTTTCAAGAATGATAAGAAAGTGCCTGTCGCGCTCAGCGAATTGGTTTTAGTGGAATCAGAAACTGGTAGTGACATCGGCCGCGTGTCGGCGGTGGGTACAATAGCCGCGCACAAGCTGGCCTCGTATTACGCAAAGGAAATCCCTCGCCTCAATGTGATCCGTATTGCAACACCTGAGGATATCCAGCAGTTTGAGGCAAACCGTGAGGCAGAAAAAATTATCACAAAAGAATGCCGTGAGATCGTGGAGCGCTTTAATCTTGATATGAAAGTTGCTGATGCAGAATGGCAATTTGATAAGCAGCGGCTTACCCTTTATTTTACAGCTCCC
>DASPKH010000338.1:0-5535 GCA_035628175.1 Patescibacteria group bacterium | reverse complement strand
AAACTGTAGGAGGATCCAATTTTTCTGCGCACCGATTGCTTTCCTGATGCCAATCTCGCGGGTTCTTTCTTTGACTGTCACGAGCATGATATTCATAATGCCAATGCCCGCTGCCAGAAGGGCAAACCCTCCGGCGAGCTGTCCGAAAATTGCAAGGTACCCTGTAAAGCCTGCAAATTGTTCAGCTATAGTCTCGTTGGTTGATACTTCAAAGCTGTTTTCTTCCCATGGTTTTACGTTGCGAAGAGAGCGCATGATCCCAATAGATTCATCAATTGTTTCGGGTAAAGATTCACGGCTATAAGCCCGGAGCATGATTGTTACGGATGCTTCCCATTCGGAGGAAAAGTACCGCATAAAGTAGGAGATTGGCACTAAAGCCAGATTGTCCTGGCTCTGGCCGAGCATTGCACCACGTTGTTTTAAAACGCCGATTACCGTAAACTTTTTATTTTTTATGCGAATTTCCTGTCCGATAGGCGAGATATTTGGGAAAAGCTTTACGACCACATCATTGCCTATTACGGCTACCGGGCGGTTGAGCGAAATGTCCTCTGCTACAAATGGACGACCCTCTTCAACACCAATATTATTATTTGAAAAGTAATATTCATCGCAACCTATTAGTGACACGTCGCGGTTTGTAGAGAGGTTTCCTGACTGAATTGTGATCCCGGCTGTCGTATTGACAATGCTGACCATATCCGTAGATTCCATTCGTTTTTTAAATTCTACGGCTTGCGAATATGTTAATTCCTTTCGTTTTCTATACTTGCGCCAGGTATTTCCCATTTCAATGTTGGGTGTACGGGTAATAATGATCGAATTTTCACCCAGATTCGCCATTTCACCGGTAATTGCGTTTTCAAGGGAGGTGACTGCTGTTCCAGCGCCAATAATAGCAAAAATCCCGATCGCAATACTGAGAAGTGTGAGCGAGGAGCGAATTTTATGGGCGCGTACTGCATCAAAGGCAATCGCAACTGATTCGGTGATATTCATGAATATTCTATCTTTGAAAAGTAATGCCTGTCTTAAAAAATTTCTTACTCATATCGTAGAGCTTCTACCGGATCAAGCCGGGATGCCAGATATGCAGGTATAATACCTGCAAGCATACCAAAAATTACGGAAAGAATTGTCGCATAAAGAACGAATTCTGGTGGTACATACGGCTTTAAAAAATCAACTCCAGAAGCCTTTGAAATTGCAAAAGCAACTATGGAACTGAATATAAAAGCTATGAGCGAGCCTGCAAAACAAAGGAATGCCGATTCAACAATAAATTGGTTTAAAATCGAGCTGCGTCGTGCGCCAATAGCCTTCCGGATGCCAATTTCCTTTGTGCGCTCAGTAACAGAAACAAACATGATGTTCATAATACCAATCAGCCCCACGAGCAGCGAAATTCCAGTGAGGATCAGGCCTGTAACCCAAACTGCTGCGCGCATTGTAGCTGTCTGTTCACGGAAAGCCTGAGATTCATTAATAGAAAAATCGTTATCTGCTCCGGGCTGCACGTTGCGGATAGTGCGCATATGCCCGATCGTTTCCATGCGTACTTCGTCTAATTTTTTTTCGCTACCGGCTTTTACAGCTATTGAGAGGCTGCGGCTTGCACCGTAAATCCCCATGTGCGACGTTAGTGGTATGAATACTTGGTTGTCAACAAAGTCCATCAACATTGTTCCGCGCTTTTCAATTACTCCGATCACTTCAAATGGGTGGCCTCCAATCTTAATAGTTTTACCTAGGGCATCGCCATTAGGAAAAAGAACAGACGAAACGCCATATCCTATCACAACTACATTAGCACTAAACCGATCTTCTGACTGGGAAAAAAATCGACCTTCCGTTACTAATCCGGCAGGCGTGAGGGAATATTCACTGAGTGTGCCTGTGACAGAAATTCCTGCTAGTTTATCTTCTCCATAGGAGATGTTTTGACCCCATTTCTGACTTACGGGAATGGCAAGTTCAGCTGAAGTTAATTGCTTTGCAAGATCATTAGCCTGATGGATTGAGATATTTTTGCGTGAACGCATTGATTCCCAGCTACCGCCGCCAGCCCAGTCCCACTTGTCCACGTAAAGCATATCAGTGCCAAGCAGATTGATTGTGTCTTCAAGTGCATTATCAAGGCCATTGAGCGCCCAACCCATGAGCACGACGACGGTGATGCCAATCATAATACCCAGCATCGCCAGTATAGAGCGCATTACGTTTGACCGGAGTGATTCAAATGCAATTTTGATTGATTCTATAAATTCACTGAATTTCATTTTTTACAGCGTTAGCCTTAAAAGTAACAATGCTTTGTAAAATTGATAGTTAACCAGAAGGCTTTGTAAGCTTTTCTACAAATAGTGTGCAACTCCTGAGCCTGCCTGTACAAACGTTACAGGGTTAGGATTTACCCTATCGGACTCGATCAGGCCATCACGCAGGCGCACAATGCGGTGAGCGTGCATGGCAATATCTTCTTCATGCGTCACGAGAATTACGGTATTTCCCTGTCGCCATATTTCTTCAAAAAGCCGCATGATCTCCACTCCGGTTTTTGAATCAAGGTTTCCGGTCGGCTCATCGGCAAGAATAATTGCGGGTTTTGTGACGAGTGCGCGAGCTATGGCTACACGCTGGCGCTGCCCTCCTGAAAGCTCATTCGGCTTATGGTGCATACGCTCTTCAAGACCTACACTTTTTAAAGCTTCAATAGCCCGCTCGCGTCGCTCATTCGTGGGAACTCCTGCATAGACCAGGGGAAGTTCTACGTTCTTTAAAGCTGAAGCGCGGGCGAGAAGATTGAACGTCTGAAAAACAAACCCTATCTCTTTATTCCGAATTTCGGCCAGGTCGTTATCAGACATCTGGCGAACGTCCAATCCTTTAAAAAGATATTTTCCTGAGTTTGGAGTATCAAGGCAACCTAAAGCATTCATCAATGTAGACTTACCCGAACCCGAAGGACCCATAAGCGCGATGTACTCGTTCTCGTATATATTGAGCGACACATCCCGCAGTGCATGTACGTGCTCGCTGCCCATGGTATACACCCTGGCTATATGTTCGATTTCTATGATCGCATTTTTATTCTGCGAATGTTGCATATTTTTAAAGAAATTCGTAGGATTATTTTAAAAACTGTCCCTTCCAGAAAAAGCTTTTAAAACTTTATTTTTTTTCGGTTTTAGATGTACTCTCTTTTTTCTTGATCTGGATCGCCATGTCATCCTGTAGTTCCTTGTTGATTGCCTGGAAACTTCCACTCACGATCTCAGTGCCTTCAGCCAACCCTTTTGTTACTTCAATATACCCATCATCGCTAATACCTGTTTCCACCTTTGTGATGACGGCTTTTCCATTTTTATTAACAAAGACTACCGATTGTGGCCTTTTAAAAGTGCGCTTCTGAGTATTCTGGGTTTTTAAATCATCTTCAGCTATATCCGGACGTGTATTGATTTTATCATCTGTGCGAACAGTGACAGACTGCAATGGTACGGCAATTACATTCTCACGGGTTTCGGTTTCAATCTCCACGTTGCAGCTCATGCCCGGCCGGAGCGTGACATTGGGATTGATGATCCGGATACGAACCTCGAAATTTACTACTTCATCCTGTGTCCCGACGCCGCTTGCCTTTGGCGAATTTGCTATTTCATATACCACACCATCGAATGTACGATCCGGATATGCATCAATCTGCACCCGTGCCGTATCACCAATCTTTATCAGCACAATATCATTTTCGTCTACGTCCACACGTGCGTTCATTACCGACAGATCAGCAATACGCATCATTTCCGTGCCCTGTATTTGGGCTGTTCCCACCACTTTTTCGCCCTGCTCGACTGATAATGATGTGACGGTACCGCTCATTGGTGCATAAATAGTAGTGCGTGAGGCTGAAACTGCTGTCTGTCGGTAGGCTGCTTCTGCCTGCTGCCTGTCTGCAATGGCCGCCTCGTAGCGAGACTGAGCCTGCTCGAAGGCCGTTTGCGCCTGTTCAAATTCATTGCGGGAGGCAAATTCCTTTTCAAATAGACCTGCAACACGTTTTAGCTCACGCTGTGTACGCTCCAGATCGGATTTAGCAACGGCAATTCGGGTCTGTGCTGCATCTACACCTGCTTTAAATTGCTCAAGCTGTGTTTGGACCAGATCTGGCTTGATACGGAAGATGAGTTCACCTTTTTCGACTCGGTCACCCTCTCGTTTCTGAAGGAACATGATCTCACCACTGGCTTCCGAAGAGATCTTTACTTCGGTTTCCGGCTGGATTTTACCGATGGCGGAAACCGTCTGCGTAATAGTTCTGCGTGATACTTTTTCTGTCGTTACTTCGATTCCCTTATCACTTTTCGACGCTATCAGCCCAATGAGCGTACCGCCCAGGATGATCAGAACTGCTGTGACAATAAGAGCTGTTTTTTTTGTTGAACGTTTTTTTGTTGCCATAAGACCTGTGCGTGTGTGTGCTGTATATTTGAACGATTTTCAGTGTCGTACTGCCGAAAGTTTAAAAACTTATTTATGAATATATGTATTGCTGATGGGTTACTCAGTTTTTAATGTGCCGGTAGCATAGCGAACCTGATTTTGTGCATCAAGGTAATTATACACAACATTAATTCTGTTGATCTTAGCTGTGATAAATTGGTTGTTAGCAAGAATATAATCCGTGATGTTTACTAAGCCAATTTTATAGCGTTCGCTTACGCTCTGGAAATTCTGTTCTGCCGAGCGGAGCGCTCGTTGTGTGATCTCCAGCTGCTTTTCGGCTGCATCCAGATTTAATAAAGCTGTCAGGACATCATTACGGATTGCCTGCTCAAGTTGTTGCTGCTGGATACGTGATTGTGAAAGAATAAATTGTGCCGACTGAATCTGTGTATTGGTTCTAAAATTATCAAAAACTGGCACGTCCAAGCTTAGTGCTACAAAAGTGCGGCCAAAATCATTGAAATCTCTAAATTCGTTATTACTCCATGTCCATCCCCCGGTAGCTGAAATTATAGGAAAGTAGCCGCTGCGGGATGCAGTAAGATTATCTTCTGCTGATTCAATTCGTGCCTGTACTGCTTTAAAGTCCGAACGATTTTGAATTGCCTGTGCCATGACAGCATTGGGACTGCCTATTTCTGCACGAAAAGCTGCGATCTCAGTGTCTGTTATTGTAGTCGGTATACTGGACTCACGAAAATCTATATTATCGGTTGGCAGCAGGCCCATTGTTGCCAGCAAACGTGCTTTGGCAAGGTTCACGCTGTTTTCCGCCTGCACTATTGCCAGTTCGCGGTTGCCAAGCTCTGTTTCTTGAGCAAGGACAGGGCCTACTGCTGTCGTGCCAGCCTCATATCGA
The DNA here is from genome assembly GCA_035628175.1 of Patescibacteria group bacterium. Taxonomy (GTDB): domain Bacteria; phylum Bacteroidota; class Ignavibacteria; order Kapaibacteriales; family DASPKH01; genus DASPKH01. Next base: position 170 of record DASPKH010000338.1, on the reverse strand, counting down.
GCGCGTGCAGCTTCCACTTCTTTTTGCCCGGAAACAAGATCTTCACGACGAATTTGTGTGATCTGGCGGTTTCGCATTACATCTATATACTGGCGATGAATATTAAAGGCCACATCCAACCGTTGCTGTCGTGCGGACATATCTGCCGCTTTAAAAGAATTTTGTGCGCT
>DASPKH010000337.1:0-3833 GCA_035628175.1 Patescibacteria group bacterium | reverse complement strand
GAAAAAGGGAGAAGTAAAAAAAACTGATGTTAAAAAAGTTGAAAAGAAAAAGTAACCGATGAACACTATGACATTTTTAAAAAAACGCGCTCGAAGCCTGTTCGTAATCACTTTTGCCTCCGTATCGCTGGCTTCATGTGCAGCCGTTATGATGCCTATTCCGAATTCAGCCGACGCGGCTCGCGCAGCTGAAAAATTTCCAGGAACAACGATGGCCGATCTTGATCAGGGAAAAGTGAACTACGAGCGCCACTGTCAGCGCTGTCACGCTCTTTATGACCCAAAGTCAGAGCCGGAAGCCGAATGGCGTGAAATTGTGCCGCATATGGCGAAAAAAGCGAAAATTGACGCTGCGACGGAACAGTCCATTTTGCGGTATGTGGTGGTGATGAGCGCCCATACGCCGCAGTAGTTTTAAAAGAATTTTCTTTTAAAAAAATATGATTTACGAAGAACTTTTTAAAAAGCTTTTTGACAAAAAAGTGCAGTACGTGCTGTGCGGTGGGCTGGCAGTGAATATCTACGGCATTCCGCGTATGACAGCTGATATTGATGTTCTATTGGACTTTGATGTGAATAACCTGCAGAATTTTAAAAATGCGTTGCACGAACTGAACTATTCAGCGCTGCTGCCCGTTCCGATAGAACATCTCTCGGAAAAAGCCACGCGGCTGAAGTATATTACGGAAAAAAATCTTATTGCATATTCTTTTTTTCCGGCTGCGGGAGCGCATATGAGCATTGACGTGTTGATAGACTGCCCGGTTCATTTTGATGAATTGTGGACGCAGAAAACCGCGCGAAAAGTAGATGATTACGAAATCTATTTAGCATCGGTAGATCACCTCATTGAAATGAAACAGTATTCCGACCGGATGCAGGATCAGCAGGATATTATTCTTCTTTCAAAGATCAAAGAGCATGACGGAAAATAACACGCCACGAGGATTCTATTACAGTGTGACCGACGAGCAGATTGCGGAACACCAGCGGCGTACTATTCCCGAAATTTTCCAGTGGCTGGAAGAAACTAACCGGCTCATCTACAAACTGCAAACGCCCGAAGAGCGCGAACGTACGAAGAAAATCAAAGCCGGGACGTTTTAAAAACCTTTTTAAAAAAGCATCGCAAAAAAGCGGTGCTTTTTCTTTTTAAAAAGTGTAAATTACGAGAGCAGACTTTTTTTAACAAATTGCCGCTCGTATTATGCAGAAACGTTCAGTTGCGCTTCATACCAAGATCTTTATCGGACTGTTCATCGGCCTCGTCGCCGGGCTTATCTGCAATCTCACTTTCCCGCAACATCCGGCTCTTATGTGGGGTATCGCCAATATCGCTTATCCTGTCGGACAGGTTTTCCTGCGGATGATCTTCATGATCATTATCCCGTTGATCTTTACAGCGCTTGTGCTCGGTATTGCTGATCTCGGCGACATTCGTACCATTGGGCGGATTGGCTTTAAAACTCTGGCATTTACGGTTGTTATTACAGCAATCTCTGTTATTATCGGGATAGGGCTGGCCAATACCGTTCAGCCGGGGCGTGGGATAGATCCAGTAGGCCGCGATATGCTTTTACATACGCTTTCAGGAAATACGAGTGTCAGTAAGATCGTGACATCGGCGGGTGAGGCAAAGACACCAGTGCAAACACTTCTTGATTTCATCCCGCGTAATCCGCTTCAGGACATGGTGTTTGCGTTTGATCCGGGCTATAAGGGTGGCGGGCTACTGGCAGTGATGTTTTTCGCGCTTGTCTTCGGCATTGCCATGGTTATGTCAAATTCAGAGCGGACAGAGTTTTTAAAAAAGGCGCTGGAAGGCTTGTATGATGTGATTATGAAGATCATAGATTTTGCCATGAAGCTCGCGCCATACGCGGTTGCAGCGCTGATATTTTCGACGGTAGCCCAGCTTGGCTTTTCAGTTATTGCGATTTTGCTTAAGTATGTCATTGTTGTGATTCTTGCTCTCGCAATTCATCAGTTCATTACGTATGGATTCATTTTACAATTCGCCGCAAAGCGTAATCCCATCGCATTTTTTAAAAACCTCCGCGAAGTAATGCTCACCGCATTTTCCACCAGCTCATCAAATGCTACGCTGCCAAAAGCTTTAAAAGACAGCCGCGAAAAGCTTGGGATTCACCCAGATATTTCCAGCTTTGTGCTTACCGTCGGCTCCACGGCAAATCAAAACGGAACAGCTCTGTATGAAGGAATTACCGTGCTTTTTCTGGCTCAGTTTTACGGAATTGACCTCAATTTCGGGCAGCAGATGACTGTTGTTTTTATGTCAATTCTCGCCGGTGTTGGAACCGCAGGTGTCCCTGGAGGTTCGCTCCCGCTGATTGTGATGGTGCTGCAAACTGTTGGAATTCCACCGGAGGGAATTGGCGTGATCCTGGGTGTGGACAGAATTCTCGATATGAGCCGGACGGTTGTGAATGTTTCAGGCGATATTACGCTTGCAGCATGGGTGGACTCTTCGGAGAGGAAGTTGGTGAGTTAGTGAGTGTGAAGATTTTAAATCAGTACTGATCCCAGTCATCAGTAACAAACTTTAACATTTTTCCCGTAACCAATTTAACATTCAGCCGTTTGAAGTCTTTAAAAGCTTTGCTAATTTTAAAAACAATCTTTTAAAAACTTATCTGGGGAGAATCGTATGAAAAATTCTACGGTTTCAAAAATCCTGATGGCTGTAGCTGTCTGCATGCTAATAACCGGCGGAATTTCGGTGGCAAATGGCTGGGAAGTCCATTTTAATGACTGGGGCATTGGCGAACGTGGCTCAGGCAATGTAAAATCAGAAACGCGCCAGCTTGGCGATTTTCACAGCATCGAGGCAAATGGATTTATGGATGTATACGTGACGCAGGGCGAGTCCGGTCCGGTTCGTATTGAAGGTGACGACAACCTGCTTGACAATATCACAACGGAAGTGCGCGGTGGTGTGCTTGTCATCGGCACGACGGAAGGCAGTATTACAACGAATAATGACATGAAAATCTATGTCTCCATGCGTGACATCAGGAAGCTGGCAGTAGCGGGCTCTGGCAGTATCCAGGGTCAGAATGATTTTAAAACAGGTGACATTGGGTTGGAAATTGAAGGTTCGGGCGATATTAAAGTTGCCGGTACGTTTAAAAAACTAAAAAGTGAAATCAGCGGTTCGGGTGACATTGCTGTAAAAGGTACAGCAACTTCGCAAAGCGTGGAAGTGAATGGCTCCGGTGATGTCCACGCTGAAGAGCTACAGACGATCGGCGACTGCCATGTAGAAATCAGCGGTTCCGGCGACTGCCGTGTGTGGGCAAATGGCATTTTAAAAGCAGAGATTAATGGCTCGGGCGATGTTCGCTATAAAGGCACACCGACGTCTGTTGATTCTGATATAAGCGGTTCCGGCAGTGTTTCGCGGTTGAAATAAGTTTTTAAAAGAATTGGTTTTTTATAAAAAGAGCGGCTTTTAAAAAAGGGCCGCTCTTGTTGTTTCAAGAAGAAAGTTAAAGATTATTTGCTATAATAAACCAATGCAGAATCTTTTAAAGTATGTTTGTTTTCAGTCTCCGCGCTGATATAAAAAGTATAATATCCTTCATTTAAAATTAAGCGTGAAGTATCAATTTTGTTGAATTTTAAAATTGTAAAACGCTCAAACTGCCCTTCTTCAAAGCTTTTAAAAAGAATCATCCGTTTATCGTAATTTGCGACTCTTTGATAGATATTTTCCCCAGCTTTAATAGTGTCGTTATTTAGAAAAACATCATTATCAGTTGTTAAAACAACGGATGATTCTGCGACTGGCTCTACTTTACGGTCACTCCCGT
>DASPKH010000336.1:0-4979 GCA_035628175.1 Patescibacteria group bacterium | reverse complement strand
TGTCGGCCATGAAACAATCGTATATTTTAAAACCGCCGACTCTTTAAAAAGCGCACGTTCGCTGGAGGGCCACAATATCGAGCGCGGTACGACACTCAGCTATGTACCGGAGGCTGGGCATTTTATGGCATTTGATGCTGAGGGCGAAAGATTGTGATATTAAATGGCAATCTGTTACAGCTTGGATTTGGTCATGGCCTTTATATTTTTCCATTATCTCCATGTAATCTGTCTTTTTAAAAATGGTGGGACACCGTTTCGCGGTTGCGCGTGAGGTACAGCGCGAAGCGTTCCTGCTGCGGCTCATACAGCACGAGAAATTTCTCCTTTTCCATTATCCGGCATTCTTTTTTTAAAGGATTTAGTGCGTTTTAAAGTATAGATGGAAGTTTCGTGAAAGATTACAGAACTTTTCAAAATAAAAAAGCAGCTTTTAAAACATCTAGATCAACTTTTTTAAAAAGCAACGCCTAGCATGAACATCCACGTACGATTTTTAAAAGTAAGCTCAGGTGAAGTGTCGCTTTCTTTTTTATAAATATTCATCAGACCGGTTGTATGGCGCGCCTCAAGGGAAATTTTTGTTACAAGCAGTTCGAAATCTATACCCAGCCCAAATGCAATACCCAAGTCGCTTGTTCCAAATCGTGGCACCGGTGAAAGCGTCGTGTCCTGCGTAATTCCCACGTGCTGCGATTGTGTGCGCTCTTCGCTGTGGAGAAGATAGCTGTATGTCGGGCCAGCGAAAATATGCGGCATAAAAGGAAGAGTAAGCGGAACCTTCAGCTTTGCCAGTACAGGCACCTCGATATATTGCAGTGTAGTCTCAACGTCAAGATGTTCATGTGGTAAATTCGCAGTACTGCTGTATTTCAGGTGATTACCTTTTTGAACGTAAAGAACTTCCGGCTGAATGGATAAGGGGAGAAAAGGAAGGCTAAAATTAGCAAAAATACCGCCGGCAAATCCATGTGCAGGATCGTTCGTGCGCAGATCTTCCTGAGTTGAGCGCAGATCGTCGTCAAACGTGGACTGTGTATAACCTCCCTTGATACCGAAACTCACCTGCGCTTCCACCGGAGAATGTAAAGTACATAAGCCGAAGAGCGCTACGGCTAGAACTATTGATTTTATCATATAAAATTCCCCTTTTAAAAGTAGTTTAAAACAGAAGAGGCCATGTGCTTTTAAAAATACGTGGCTTTTATGTAGTTTTCAAAAACAAATTTTGCTGAATGTTAGAATGCTTTTAAAAAGCAACGCCGAACAACACCATCCATGCGCGATTTGTAAAAGTCGGATCGCCCTCACCCTCTGGCGCATCTGCGGGACGTTTATAAACATCTTTTAAACCCAGAGTATATCGTGCATCCAGCGTTACTCTTGTAGCAAAAAGATTAAAATCCACACCGCCACCGAATGCAAGGCCAAAGTCATTTTTCTGAATGTACTCCACATCGCCTGCAGTCGTATCCTGTATTGTATTCCCCCAAAGACCGGTAGACTTTAGTTGCAATCTCTGCTTGCTACTGAGAAGAAAACTCACTGCCGGGCCAATATATAGATTCGGTGTCACGGGAGCAGGAAGTGGTATGTTGAATTTCGCAAGAACAGGGATTTCAAGATAATTAAGTGTTAGTGTAGACATAGCATCAATAGAACCGAAGGAAGTTGTAGGGTTAAATACCCGCTTCCGCCCTTTTTGCGTATACAGGACTTCTCCCTGCACAGAAAATGGCACAAGCGGAATGCCAATATGGACAAAGGCCCCACCGACAAAACCCTCTATGGAGCTGTACGTAGGCATAAGTTCACCTGGCTGTGGTTCGGTCGGTTCTCCAATTTTCTGATTTGCGATCGAAATACCACCCTTTACGCCAAAACTCACCTGCGCTTCGGCTGAATAAATAAAGAACATAAGTCCCGCCACAACCGCAAAAATTCCTACATTTCTCTTCATGCATTCCCCATTTTTAAAGAAAATTTGAAGATAGAAGGCCATGTTTTAAATATATGTGGCTTTCGTGCAGTTTGCAGAGGTAATTTCACAGTCTAAGGAGTGCTTTTTACAAGGCAATGCCGACCATCACCATCCATGTGCGGTTCTTGACAGTACGCTCCGGATCAGTATCTTTATCCTTCTTGTTAATATTCATCATACCGAATGTGTAGCGTGCATCAACGGTAACTTTAGTTACAAGTATAGTAAAATCCACTCCACCGCCGAATGTAATACCAAAATCATTTTTGCCAATTCTTGGAGCTGGATCACTCGTAAAATTTTCATGCAGGGTGCCAACTGTATTATCAATATGCTCATTACTGGCAATTAGATAACTATACGCCGGACCCGCAAAAATATATGGCGTAACCGGTGCCGGAACCGGTATGTTAAACTTTGCTAAAACAGGTAGTTCTAGGTAATGTAAAGTTGTAGTCACTTCCGTATTTTGGTATATACCACCCGGGCTCCCACTTGCTTTTACAATGCTCCCCTTTCTCACGTAGAGCAGCTCCGGCTGGATAGAGACCGGTATCAGTGGAAGGGTGAAATTCATGAATATTCCCCCAGTTATCCCCATTCGTGGATTTTCTTCACGCGTAATCCCCGGCAGATCAGCAAGGTCTTCCTCCAGAACAGCACTTGAGTAACCACCCTTCACACCCAATGTAATCTGCGCCTCCGCAGAATAATTACACAATACACATCCTGCAAGTGCTGTTAATACCAGCTTCATTTTCTCCATAAATTTCTCTATTAATTTTTAAAAACAAAAAAGCCGCGTACATTTTAAAAATACGTGGCTCTGATGGATTTTAAAAATCTAAATTTTATTTGCTGTAGTCGTAGAATCCTTTGCCTGACTTGCGGCCAAGATGTCCTGCAGCAACCATCTTGCGGAGAAGTGGGCACGGACGGTATTTGTCATCACCCAGGCCCTTGTGAAGCACTTCCATGATGGACAGGCACACGTCGATGCCGATAAAATCAGCAAGCGTAAGCGGTCCCATCGGGTGCGCCATGCCAAGCTTCATTACTGTGTCAATATCTTCAACCGACGCAACACCTTCCATCACGCAGAAGATCGCTTCGTTGATCATTGGAATGAGGACGCGGTTGGACACGAAGCCCGGATAATCCTGTACGCTGACCGGCACTTTCTCAAGCTTTTTCGCCATTTCTTCAATCGCGCTGTATGTTTCGTCAGATGTTGCTAAACCGCGAACGATCTCGCACAGTTTCATTACCGGAACGGGATTGAAAAAGTGCATTCCGACAACTTTATCCGGGCGTCTCGTTGCGCTGGCGATAATTGTGATGGAGATAGACGAAGTGTTTGTTGCAAGGATGGCATCTGGTTTTAAAAGTGAGTCGAATTTTCTAAAAAGCTCCAGTTTTAAAACTTCGTTTTCCGTTGCAGCTTCAATAAGGAAATCAGCTTGAGCTGCAGCTTCTTCGATATTGGTAGATGGCTTGATGCGGCCGAAAATCTCAGCTTTTGTCTCTTCAGTCAACATACCTTTTTTTACCTGGCGGCCAAGGTTACCGTCAATAGTCGTCATACCGCGCTGTACCGCTGCGTCATTAATGTCTACGAGCGTTACATTATAGCCAAATTGTGCGAATGTGTGTGCAATTCCATTTCCCATCGTGCCCGCGCCGACCACGACTACATTTTGAATATTCATGAGTTTTTAAAAGGTGGTTATTTTTAAAATGCGAATTGTAAAGATTACAAAAATAGAAAAATTTTAAAAGCGGTCAGGCTTTACCAGTCATCTTTCAGGTTTTTAAAACCTATCAAAACAGAAAAGACGCGAAAAACGCGCCTTCTGCTTTACAGATATAAGTGCCAATTTTTATGGTTGGCTGATTTTTGCAGCCTTAGATTCACGGCGCGATTTTAAAAATTCCCAAATTGGCGGAATAAGCGAAATCACGATGATAGCCACAATCACCAGCGTAAAGTATTTTTTAACAATTGGCAGATTGCCAAAAAAGTAACCAAGCGCAAGGAAAATTCCGATCCAGCTGATACCGCCAACAATATTGAACATAATAAATTTTTTATAATCCATTTTGCCGATGCCAGCCACGAATGGCGCAAACGTGCGAATAAGTGGTAGGAAACGTGCGATTATGATTGTCTTGCCGCCGTGCTTCTCGTAGAACTGTGCTGTTTTCGCAAGATGCTCTTTATTGATAAAACGCATATTTTCAAAAGCACGGAGGCCGATGTTGTGCCCGATCCAGTAGTTCACCGTGTCACCAATAATAGCAGCAACGCTCAGAAGCGCGAACATGTAAAACACATTCAGCTCGCTGATAGCACAAAGCGCGCCTGTGGCAAATAACAGCGAGTCACCAGGCAAAAATGGCATAATGACTAAACCTGTTTCACAAAAGATAATGGCAAAAAGAATAGCGTACATCCATGTGCCATAATTTGCAGCAAGCTCAGCGAGGTGTTTATCGAGATGTAGAATTATATCGACGAAGTTCTTTAAAAGGTCCATAGCCGTAAAAAAGTGCGTACAGAGAAGTGTTTTTAAAAGCAAAGAACGCTAAAATATTGAGATTTGACGGAATACACAATTTTACTCTGAAAAATCTTTTTAAAAGCCTTTAAAATCATGCTTTTAGATAGTTTTCCACAGGAACTTAATTTTTTTATACCATCGTTTGGTTGGAACAGTTAGTATTTCTCATTTATAGGGGGGTGTGCTATGAAGATTTCAGAATTGACGAAATTGATGGCTATGTGCGCATTTTGTATCGCAATTATAGTTACTCAGCCGGCAGCAGCGCAAGACAATAGCACTGGTGGAGGCACGTATGGCGGTACAACGACAGAACATCAGCACGATGATGGTACAGACTGGGGGTGGCTCGGGCTTCTTGGATTAGCAGGCCTACTCGGGCTTCGACGCAAAAATGACGGAGTAGTGGACAATACACGCAGGCTATAGTATTTTTT
>DASPKH010000335.1:0-10350 GCA_035628175.1 Patescibacteria group bacterium | reverse complement strand
TTAAAAATTATGTTACTAAAAATTGTTGTTCTATTGAGAATTGAGGTAACGTTGGTGCTGCCATAATCTTCAAATCTAATCACCTTAGCCAAATTTTCCAATTAATTCCTGAAAAATTCTTCAAAACCGGTTTTTTATTTCTTTCTTGTATCTTTGTAAAGTCTAATGTACTACTTTTAAAAAAAGAAATGCGTCTTAGTGATATTGACCTGCGCATCGTCCGCACCTGCGACGTGCTACTTCATGAGGAAACTGATCCCAAACGAGTCGAACGCCTCGAGAGCCGTCTGTTGGAAAGCCGTATCCTGCGCAACCCGCCAATAGTCGGCGAAATAAAAAACAGCAGTGAAAGCCAGTATGTTGTTCTCGATGGAGCCACGCGATCTACGTCATTTAAAAACGTAGGCTATCGTGATATCTTAGTTCAGGTTGTGGAATATCCTGGTGAAAAAATTTCGCTTGGCGCATGGGGACATATTTTACCAAAATGCAACAAAGATATTGTTGGTGAAATCTGTGCTTTAAAAGGCCTTACAGCTTTTAAAACTGATCTGCACGAAGCTGAAAAACTTCTCATTAGCCGCGAAGTTGTTGGATTTCTGCTGCTGCCAGATAATTCCGCAATTGTACTGAAGGATGGTGAATCGCTCGATGAACATGTTACGCTCTTAAAACAAATCGTTAAAACCTACACTGGCGTTGGAGAAATCTATCGCGTCATTCAGCAGGATTTGTGCAAAATTTCCAGCGAGCACGAGTTTTCAGCTGTAATGATGTTCCCGTGGTTCACACCTGATGAGATCAAGGATGTTGCACTTAGTGGTAATCTTTTGCCTGCAGGTATTACGCGCCATATAATACCAGGCCGCGCGCTCCATGTCAATATTCCTCTGGAAATTTTAAAAGAAGAAAAATCTTTAAAAGAAAAGAACGAATGGCTGCAGAAATATCTAACAGAGAAGGTTTTTAAAAAAGAAGCCCGGCATTACGAAGAAGGTGTCTTTCTCTTTGATGAATAGAGTTTGGAGCTTTGAGTTCTTGAATGTTTTAAAATGCATCATTCATTATGAATCACGAATTATGAAAATCGGAAAATTCCAAATAGACACAATTGAAACCGGTCGCTTCGGTCTGGACGGCGGCGCTATGTTCGGCGTGGTGCCGAAAAACCTTTGGTCTAAGGCATATAATGGAGGCGATGAGCAAAATCGCATTCCTATGGCTGCGCGTTGTTTGCTTATCCAATTCGACGATAAAAAAATCCTCGTGGATACTGGTAATGGCGAGAAGTTCCCTGAAAAGCTGGCGAAAATTTACGGAATAGATAATTCGCTGTATACTTTGGAAAAATCGCTTTTAAAGGCGGGTGTCAATTCTGACGACATAACGGATGTCATTCTTACACACCTCCACTTTGACCACACCGGAGGCTCAACAAAAATCGAAAATGGCGATCTCGTCCCGACTTTTAAAAACGCCCGCTATTATGTGCAGAAAGACCACTACGAGTGGGCACAAAACCCAACGGAAAAGGACCGGGCATCGTTTTTAAAAGAAAACTGGGAACCACTTTTCCGCAATGGAATGGTGGAACTGCTCCAGGGCGAAGGTGAAATTTTTAGCGGAATTTCCGTCCTTCTGGCGAATGGCCACACAAAAGCATTGCAAATGGTGAAAATTTCCGACGGAGGGCAAACATTGCTTTTCCCGGCTGACCTGATGCCGACGTCAGCTCACATACCGGTTCCGTACGGTATGGGCTATGATAATTTCCCGCTGACGACCATCGAGGAAAAGAAAAAGCTCCTGCCGCAGATTGCGGAAGAAAAGTGGCTTCTTTGCTTCGAGCATGATGCATTCACGCAGGCGGCATATGTGCAGCAAACAGAAAAAGGTTTTTTAAAAGGGGAAGTGGTGGAAATTACGAAGTATTAATTACCCAAGATGATTTTTAAAAACAGAGCGTCAATACAGAAATATTGATCTTAAAAGCCGGAGTTCGATGAGTTACGACGATTTTTACGATGACGAAGATGAAATCGAGGAAATAAAATTTCCCGAAATGGAGCGCGACGGAACGACGTATCTACAGGTCTGTAAGTCCGACGAGCTTTTTAAAAACCGGGGCAAAAACATATTTTTTGATTATGAAGTGCAGGTTGCAATTTTCCGCGTAGTTGGCGAAAAGCTGTATGCTGTTTCAAATATCTGCCCTCACCAACATGCACCGGTGATTTCTGAAGGCTATATTGACGATGACCTGACGGTAACATGTCCGCTCCACGGCTGGATTTACTCCATCGAAACCGGGCGAGCGCTCGGCGGTCACACAAAACTGAAAACATACAAGATCTTTGAAGAAAATAATCTCGTCTGGCTTGAAAAACCAGAACCGGAAATCCCGAAATGGGCGCAGAATCTGTGAAAAGCTCTTGGCTGTTAGTAATTGGATATTAGTTTAAGCACGTTATATTTTAAAAAGTTCTTTGATTTCGCCAGATGCCAATAGCCAACAGCAAAACGCCAAATATCACATCCCAACTCAAAAACGCCGCTTTAAAACTCGGTTTTTCAGCAGTTGGCATTGCGCGTGCGGATGTAATGCGTGAGGAAACAGAACTTTTTAAAACATGGCTTGAGCGCGGCTATCATGGTGCGATGGGCTATATGGAGCGCAATCTTGAGAAGCGTGAGGACGTGCGGAATATCCTGCCCGGCGCGACATCAGTTATTGTTGTGGCGTATAATTATTTTACAAGACACCACGAAAATGTTTTAAAAGACGAAGGGAAGATTGCGCGGTATGCATGGGGCGATGATTATCACGAGGTCATTCCGCCGAAGCTGGAAGAATTGTCAAACTTTTTAAAAGAACTTTCTCCCGGCACGGAAACGAAATATTATACAGACACCGGAGCAATCCTTGAAAAGCAATGGGCCGTTCGTGCTGGCATCGGCTGGCAGGGAAAAAACGGGAATATTTTAAACAGGGAAATCGGCTCTTGGTTTTTCCTGGGTGTAATAATCACGACCGCCGAACTCGAACCCGACACACCTCAACCTGATATGTGCGGCACGTGTACAGCATGTTTAAAAGCATGCCCGACCGGGGCTATTGTCGAACCCCGTGTGGTGGATGCGACAAAGTGTATTTCGTACTGGACGATAGAAGCAAAACCGGACATAGAAATTCCACAGGACATTGCGCAAAACATGAGTGGCTGGGTTTTCGGCTGCGACATCTGCCAGGAAGTGTGCCCGTGGAATCGTTTTGAAAAACTCGCGAGCGAGGAAAAGTTTTACCCGCGAAATGGGGAAACGACGCTTTCTTTTAAAAGAATCGAGGAATTCGTGCAGGAAGATTTTTCTGCGCGTTTTAAAAAAAGCCCGCTGAAAAGAACGAAAATGGCGGGCTTGAAACGGAATGTTCGGGCTTTGAAAAGTACTAATTTTTAAAAACAAAGACATTCACCAAATACTAAAACGAGGAGATTTTTATATGAATGAACATTTTCAGGTTGCAATAATTGGGGCGGGGCCGGGTGGTTTTACGGCAGCCTTATATGCGTCACGCGCGAATCTGAGCGTAGCCGTGATCGAAGGCCACCAGCCGGGCGGACAATTGACGATTACGACGGAAGTTGAGAATTATCCGGGTTTTGAGATGGGCATAATGGGTCCTGAAATGATGGATATTTTCCGCAAGCAGGCGCATCGTTTTGGAGCGAAATCCATCTATGAAGTTGTTACAGAGGTGGACTTCTCAAAACGACCATTTACGATGAAGACTGACCGCAACAAAATTTTTACTTCTGACACAGTTGTCATTGCCACCGGCGCTACAGCTCAATGGCTTGGTGTTCCGGGTGAAGTGGAATACGGTGGCTACGGGGTTTCAGCATGCGCTACGTGTGATGGATTTTTCTTCCGCGACCAGGATGTGTTTGTCATTGGCGGCGGTGACACGGCGATGGAGGAGGCTAATTTCCTTACGCGCTATGCCCGCACCGTTACAATTATTCATCGCCGTGAGGAATTCAGAGCTTCGAAGATCATGGTGGATCGTGTCGAGAAAAACCCAAAGATTAAGTTCCTGCTCAATTCTGTTGTAAAGGAATTTGTCGGTACAACAACAGAATTTGGAGCGAAAAAACTCATTGGAATAGATGTGCAAAATGTGTATACCGGGGAAGTCACGCATGTAAAAGCGGATGGAGCATTTGTCGCGATCGGGCACAAACCAAATACGCAACTTTTTAAAGGAATTATCGACATGGACGAGAGTGGCTATATTGTGACAAAGGGCAAATCTAGCTATACGAACATCCCGGGCGTTTTTGCTTGTGGCGACGTGCAGGATTCTGTGTATCGCCAGGCAATCACGGCAGCAGGTTCAGGCTGCATTGCGGCAATTGACGCAGAACGCTGGCTGGAAGAGCACTCAGAAGAAATTCATCATATTATCCTTCCTGAAGAAGTTATCGCGAGCGATCTCCAGTAAGTTTACAAAAATTAGATTTTAAAAGCTCAATAGAAATTTCTGTTGAGCTTTTTTATTCTTCAACGTAAATTAATGTCCTGTAATCTTTTACAATAAATTCATAATTTCGTAATGTAACGCTTTTTAAAATCGCGGGTTATTGCCTTCAACTTTTAAAAACGCCGTATTGCCATGAATAGATTTCTACTACTCTTCCTTTTTGCAATTTCACCCGTTTTCTCGCAGACCACCGTTCCTGAATGGCGATCACAGCGCGTGCTTCCGGAGGCGCTTACCGGCCATAAAACCGTTATGCTTCATACGGGTGACGTGCTGATAGCTGGTGGCCTTAATGCATCTGGTGCTGTGACAAACACTTCTCTGCTATATTCTGCCCGAACAGGCGAAATAATTCCAACGCTCAATCTTTTAAAAACCTCTCGCGCGCATTTTTCGCTTGTTGAAATTCATACTCTGGGCGTTTCACGGGTTTTTGCAATCGGCGGATATTCCGGTGAAAACGGCAATTACAGCACAGTGACTTCGATTGAAGTTCTGGAATATGATGCTGCGCAAAATAACTGGTCGTGGAGAAATGCCGGAAATTTAACGGAAGGACGTGGCGATCTTGCTGCTGCTTACGATGGTGGTAATTTTATCGTTGTTTCCGGAGGAATTACTCAAAACGGGGGGGCTTTAAAAAGTGGAACTTCAACGATGACAACAGAACGCATAAATATCAGCACGTTCCAGGTTGAAAAACTTGGAAATATGGTGACATCACGAAGTGAACATGCACTTTTAAAAATCCTCAATGCGCAAAATAATCCACAGATCATTACCGCAGGTGGGGAAGTTTTAAAACCAGTAACCTCAACAGAGATTTTGACTAATACCGCATGGAATCCACAGGCAAACCCTCCAATTACGTATCGCTCATCTGCCGTTAGCTTTGGTGATATTGTGGGAATTGGGCGCATGTTCGGCGGATTTAATGCATCCGGAATTCCTGTGAATACAAGTGAATGGTATGATGTAAAAAGCGGCTGGCGCAACGCTCCACGCATGGAATTTGCCCGCGCTCGCGCAAACGCAACGCTGATTGCAGGAGTGAAAGACACCACAAAATCATATCTCATTATTGCCGGAAAAGGAATAGCAAATTCTTTAAAAGAAACTGAAATATTTTCACTTCCAAACAACTCAAATCCCAACGGTGTATTCACCACTTTTCTACCATTAAAAGAATTTGGTTTTGAAAGAACCGTTTCGATGACAGGCTCGAATTTGCCATTTGTGGCAGGCGGCGAAAACGAAGCTGGAGTACTTTCGAGGACAGAGCTTTTTCAGCCACTCCGTGCAAATGACCTTGTTTTTAAAGCGGAAGAAGCTGGGCGTACAAGCGACAGCCAGGATGTTTTTATAAAAAATGAATGGTTGCTGCCAGTGAAAGTGCGGAATTTTCGCATCGCAGGAAGTGCTGAATTCATCCTTGATAAAACTTCCGACAGCGTCAATCTCGCTGCTAATGGTGCTTTTAAAGTTTCCGTGCGCTTCCGACCGAATGGCGCAGGAACTCGCTTGGGGATGCTGCTTTTCGACATTGGCCCGCTGACGGATACTGTAATGCTGCGTGGAACGGGCTTGCAGTCAACACTTGGGATTGTAACACAGAATGTTCAGTTCGATAGCGTTTTAGTGCGCGGAAGAAAGGAAATCTGTTTTCCGGCTTTAAAAAATAACGGCACTGATACGACAGTGATTGATTCGCTCATACTGTCGCCAAAAGGGCAGTATCGCGTTATTTCGCCGCTTGGGCGTGTATCACTTGCGCCTGATTCGGTTTTAAATGTGTGTGTTGAGTTTTCGCCCGAAGCACGCGGTGCATTTCCGGCTGGTATGAATATTCACCTTGCCGCACGCAGTTTTCCGGTGACGATCAATGGTTTTGGCATACGCAAATTCGTCCGTGCAAATACGATGAGCGATTGTGACACAGTCAGCATTACTCTCGGCAATACTTATCCAGCTATAGTTACGGTTCAAAACCCTAGCGATCGCACTGTGACAATCACTGACGCAAAGTTTAGCGCAAGCTCGGCAAACATTCTTGCACTTTTAAAACCTAATGAATTGCCGATTATACTTGAACCCGGAGCTTTTAAAAACGTCGAAATTTCATTCACACCTGAGCGCGAAAATACTGAGCGTGCGGAAGTGGAATTGATTACGGATGGCGACACAGTTGCTAAAGCACAACTATGTTTTATTGTGCGCTCGCGTTTCGTAGCATATTCCGTTGGCGAGATAAATTTTGGAAATATCTGTGCAGGTGAAAATGTATCACAAACAGTGATTCTTGAGAATCCGGGACAGTTTGAAAATGTCCAGATTGACTCGGTTGCGATTATCCAGCAAAACTCAGATTTCCTTTTAAAAGAACCAATTTCTATTCTTTTAAAACCGCGTGAATACACGTCGGCGACAGTACAATTTACACCAACTTCAACAGGGCAGATTTCAGCAGTTTTAAAAACATTCGGGCCATTTGGCTCAGTGGAAATTCCCATTCGCGCTAAAGTGCTGCCGAATATTTCTTTCACCCCGGGTTCTGCAATTGCAAAGGCGGGGGACATAACCCAGATCATCGTTAACATTAGCGGTGTAGATGCGACAACGCTTTTAAAGTTCTCTACATTGCGATTTTCCTACAACAAAACAATGCTCTGGCCTCGCCGCCTCGTAAATCTCATAGGCCAAACCGAGCTTAATGAATCAACTTCTACAGTAAAAGTGATCACACCTGGCATTGCCGAAATTCGTCCCCAGTGGACAAGCACCGCATCAAACGGTAACAATTTCGCTATTGAGTGCGACGTTTTGCGCGGCGAAACTGACCGCACGGCGATCACCATCAGCGGCACTTCCGGCAATTCCTATTGCATCGCTGAAAGCACACGTGAATTCACGGTACAGCAGCTTTGTGGTGGGCGCAGCGGGCTTGTTCGCTCAAACGAAGTGCAGATGCTCATGGTGCAGTTTTTAAAAGATTCCGAGCATGAAGTCACGCTCATTGCTCCGCAAAATGGCGAAGTGATCTTAGAGCTCGTGAATTCGCTTGGCATAGTTGTGAGCCGCGAGGACAAGGGCTTTAAAAACAGCGAATCCTTCACGACCACTGCGCTTTTAAATAATATTTCCAATGGCATTTATTTCTACCGTGCCTCAGTTAATGGCGCGCCGGTTGCTTTTGAAAAAATTAGTATTATCAGATAGATTTGAAAAACATGAAGAATTTTGACAAAAAAGTTTTAAAAAGCCTGAAAGCTGCTGCGCTCTTTGCATTGCTGGCAGATTCTGCCACAGCGCAGGAAGCTTCGCCAAAACGTTCGCTGATGCTTGGGGCATTTGGTGCGGGTGCATACAATCTGCATTCGGGTGATTTTACAACGTACGATGGCGTGTTGCCGTGCGGTACATTTGAAAATGCGCAGACGCTGGGCTGGATGGCGGGGAATATTCTGGATGTGCCGTTTACCGATGCGTGGGGGATTTCGGCGCGGCTGTATTATCACAAAGCGAATGGTGATTTTTCAACGCCAAGCACGAACCCGCCGTATATTTTGCTGGCGGACAGCAGCCTTGTCCGGCTGAATACTGACCAGAATCTCAATACATCGCTTGATTACGTGCAGTTCGATGCGCTTGCAAAATTTAATTTTACGCCAGTCTGGTACATGACAGCGGGGCCTTCAATTGGCTTTGCAACGCGCGCGGCGTATTCGCAGGAAGAGAGCATTGTTTCGCCGACGGGGGCGAAGTTTGAGAGCGGTGGAACGTCTCGGAAAATTATTGCGGGGCGTTTTGAAGATGAGGGTTCGGCGAATACGGAGAAGAATCTGCGCGTGGCGGCTGTGGCTACGTTTGGTGCGGATTTCCCGCTGACGAACCGCATATATTTAAACCCGGAAATCGGCTACCAGTTTGGCTTTACGAATGTGCTTTCGAGCTTTAGCTGGAAGGTGGATGCCCTTCGTGCGGGTGTCGGTGTAAAATTTGCGTTTAGTGATGAAACAGTGATTATTGAAAAACCTGCGCCGCCGGCTGATGTTCCGCCTGCGCCACGTCCAGCACCGGTTGTTGCGCTGGACGTGCAGAGCGTTTTAAAAGACGGCTCACGGTTGAATTATGGGGAGATTGTGATTCGCGAGGAAATCACGAATGAGTTACAGCCGTTATTGCCATATGTGTTTTTTAAAGCGAATGATGCGGTGATTCCTGAGCGCTATGCCCTTTTTAAAACGCCGTCGGCTTTTGATGAATCTTCGCTTCAGGAGCCGGTTTTGGGTGTGTATCATCATGTTCTAAATATTATTGGCAGTCGCTTGCAGAAAAATCCTGCTGCGACAATTACGGTAACGGGAACGGTTGAGCCGCTGGATGATAATGCTGCAAGTTCGACGCTTGCGCGCAATCGTGCTGAAGCCGTCCGTGATTATCTTTTAAAAACGTGGAATATTGCGGTGAATCGGATTTCAATTCGTGAGCGGCAGCTACCGGAAGTGATTTCAAATCGGGCTGAGGCTGATGGCCGTGAGGAAAATCGCCGTGTGGAAATTACGTCGGATTTTGCGGAAATCCTTGCGCCGGTGAAGCTTCAACGCAGGACGATTTCGCGTGAGCCTGAGGCGCTTCTGCTTGTGCCGAAAATGCAGTTTGCTGAAGAAGTTGCTTCGTGGAGTGCGACGATTTCGGATGGCGGGAATACGTTGTGGAATAGCAAAAATACAGGTGCTCCGGGCGAGATTGCGTGGAATTTTAAAAATGATGACGTAAAGAATTTGCGTGATGGCAGTTCGCTGCTGGCGACACTGGATGTGAAAACGCTGGCGGGTGATGTTTTAAAAGACACGCGGCCGGTGGCGGTGAAGCATACGATAACGTCGAGGAGATTTAATGGTGAGATTGTGCGCGATTCGATTATTGAGCGGTATAATCTGATGTTTTTTGACTTTGACACGCCGCGCATCAGCGCATTTAATACGCAGGTGATTTCGCTTATCCAGTCGCGCTTGAAAACGAGTTCATCGCTGCGGATAACGGGTCTGACGGACAGGATTGGTGCGGATGCTTATAATCTGAAGTTGTCGGAAGGGCGTGCGAAATCGGCAGAGAATGCGATTAAAGCGCGGATTGTGCCGGAGACAATTTCGACGACAGGGCGCGGTGAGGATTTAATTTATGATAATGATTTGCCGGAAGGGAGATTTTATAATCGTACTGTAATTATTGAAGTTGCAACTCCGCTCGAATAAGTGAGTTTAAAAAAGAGCCTTTAAAAATGAAAATATTTTCTTTCTGGACTATATTGTTTCTTGCTGCTTTTGGCGCTAATGCACAGCAATCGCTGACGCTTGAGGATGCACTACCGCCATATAGTCTTACAGCCACTCTCCTTAGGAATGGTCACTTTTCCATTTCAACGCAGTACACGGGCGAGAGCAAACAGCTGATTTACCGGGAGGATGGCTCGGGGTCGCGGCCGGTGAATTATACGTCGCATATTCATGTGAAGGTGGATGATGTGGTGTTTCAGCTGCCGTTTGAGCCGAATCCGGCGACGCGGGAGCTGCCACCGCAGAATGCGCTGAAAATTACGGAGCTGTTTCGCGATACGGTGGCGGGTGCGCCTCGGGTGAATGCGGCGATGTTTGCACAGATGCCGGATGGCGATACGGTGCGGTTTGTGTTTACGATGCAACCGGTGATGCGGCCGAGCGGCGGGTTTATCAGGATGTCGGTGGCGGTGGACAATGTGTCGAAAAAAGCGCATTCGGTGGGCGTGCTGATGCTGATTGACACGAAAATCG
>DASPKH010000334.1:0-4880 GCA_035628175.1 Patescibacteria group bacterium | reverse complement strand
GGAAAACGTTGTATTTGGATATCCCGGCCAGCCCGCGCTTTTAAAAGATATTTCGACGGAAATCGCACCCGGCAGCCGCATCAGTATTGTTGGGGAACAGGGTTCAGGACGCACAACGCTCGCGGCCCTTTTGGCGGGATTGTACAAGCCAAATTCCGGTGTGATAGAGCTGGACGGCGATGATATTTACCGGCTGAAGCTTGATGCGCTGCGGCAGCGGGTGGGCTTGGTGCTGCATTTTGACGAGATTTTTGAAGGGACAATAGAGGAAAATATCACGCTCGGGCGCGATTTCAGCTACCAGGAAATTCGCCGCGCTCTCGAGGATGTGCGGCTTTGGGACGAAATTACGCACCTTCCGGACGGACTGGCGACACAGCTGTCTGGTTCGGGAAAAGACCTTTCGCGCAGTTTTATCCGGCAGCTGATGTTCGCGCGCAGCATCGTCGGCAAGCCTAAAGTCTTGATACTCGATGAGGCATTCAGCGGACTGGACGAAAATACAAAGCAGCAGCTTGTGAATTCGCTGTACGACAATAAAGAATGGACAATTATTGATATTTCAAATGACCAGGAGCTTATTCGCCGCGCTGGAAATGTCCTTGTACTGGCAGATGGCCGCATCAGTGAATCAGGCTCTCCAACAGAGCTTGCGGAAAGAAGTGTAATTTTTAAAAGGTTGTTCCCGGGGCTTTCAAAGGTTATTTGAATTAAGGACATAAACTATAGTATAAAGACCTTTGAGAAATTTTGAAAAGAAATACATAATGGCTGAAAATACATCGCAAAAAAAAGATAATCACATCGTTTCATATCATTTTACAGAGCCGGACTATGTAAGTGGCGAGCATACTGTCGCCAACAATGAACCCGGCCTGGAAATTGTAGAGGCGGCGCGGTATTATCCGAAAGCGCTGGAGCTAGTGCAGACGCCGTATAGTATGCGGAAATTTGTTACCGCGCTCACGGCTACTGTGGTAGTGATAGTGCTTTCGCTGTGGTTGATTCCGTGGCAGCAAACCGTAGCGGGTAGTGGAAAGGTGACGTCATTTGTGCCTAATGCGCGCCCGCAGAATATTGAATCGCCAATCTCAGGGCGAATTGCGGGCTGGCGGGTAGTCGAAGGCGATTACGTCAGGATTGGTGATACGCTTGCGGTTCTACAGGATATTAACACGAGCTTTATGGACGAGGAATTTGTAGAAAAGCTTGAGCAGTTCCGTGATAATTCAGTGCAATCACAGCAGGCGGCACTTGAGGTGGCACGCCAGCGAACGCTCCAGGCAATCCAACGGGGTGAGGCGGCAGAAGCAGGGTATGAAAATGCGAAAATCGAAAGCGCCACAGCTCGACTGCGCTTCAACCGAACAAAAGAGCTAAGCGACGACGGACTGGCCTCAACACGTGACCTTGAGACAGCGCAACTCAACTTGCAAAAGACACAGGCAGATTCCGTTCGCACGCTGACAGCCCTGGAGTCGGCGCGTCAGGAAGTGGCCGCTTTAAAAAATGAGGAATCCCGTATCCGCAATCTCGCACAGGCGTCGATAAGCGAAATTGAGCTGCGGCTTGGCAATGCACGTCAGCGCCAACGGGCCAGCGTTATCATTTCACCGATTGAAGGAGTCATCACGCGTATTGAAAAGCCCGGGGCTGGACAGGTGGTAAAGGAAAGTGAAGTGCTGGCAACAATAGTGCCTGAGACAAAAGACCAGGCAGCGGAGATAATGGTGTCGAGCATGGACGCAGCGATAATTGAGGTCGGGCGACCTGTGCGGCTTCAGTTCTCAGGTTTCCCAGCTATGCAGTTTTCGGGTTTGCCCGACTTCGCGATTGGCACCTTTGGCGGGCGCGTAAAAGTGATAGATGCAGTGGACGACGGCAGCGGCTACTACCGGGTGCTGGTCGAGCCGGATACTACAAGAGACGGGCCATGGCCGGACAACCGCTATCTTCGCCAGGGCGCGGAAGTCACCGGCTGGGTGCTTTTAGAATCAGTTTCGCTTGGCTACGAGGTTTGGCGGCAAATCAACGGCTTCCCGCCGCTTATTCCAACAAAGAGAACACTTAACGGTAACCAGGAGAAAGCAGGGACGGCAGAAAAAAGTGAGAAGAAATAAAACCGGATTGTAGATATATCCAATGAAATTAACCAGTTTTTTTAAAAATATCATAGAATTGTCATTTCGCAAAGGTATTCCGACGCGGCATTCCGCCTTTAAAAACTTTTTAAAAGTAAGGAATCTCTTGAAAATGACTTCATTCCGTATTCTGCTTTTAAAAATTGCGTGCTTTATCCTTTTTTCATTGAACGCATCGGCGCAGGTTTTTACGAATGATTCGCTGTCGCTCCGAGAATATCTTTCTACAGTCGCCATAGCGCACCCGCAGATATGGACAGCCGCACTTGAAAACCAGATTGCTGAGGCGGAGCTTTTAAACGCGCTTGGTGGATTCGACCCGGTTTTAAAAACCAAGTATGAGTACAAAACAAAAGAAGGTGGGGAAAAGGTAAATTTCCTTGATGCTGACCTCGAGCTGCCGTTGGCGACGCTTTTCGGCCCACGCATTACGGCAGGAGTGCGGCGCGGAACGGGTTTTGGCATCAATCCGGAAAATGAAACAAAGCCCGGCGGTGAATACAACATCGGCGTTTCGCTCCCGCTTTTTCAGGGAATATTTACCGACAGGCGCCGTGCAGCTCTCGACCGCGCACGACTCCGACCGCAGCTCGCCACGGCAAACCAGCTTTTTGAAAGAAATTCGCTGTTGCGCTCGGCTTCTCTCCGATACTGGGACTGGTCAGAAAGCTATGCGCAGCTCGCCGTCGCATGGAATATACTTGCCAATGCGGAGCTGCGCGCAGCACAGATTACCCGTCGGGCGCGCGTTGGGGAAGTTCCGGCAATTGACAGCGTGGAAGCGCAGCAAGAAGTGGAGCGCCGCCGCGGAGAATTATTCCGCGCACAGCGGTTCGTAGAGCAGGCGCAGATAGAAACGCAGGGCTTTTTGTGGAATGATGACGGCACGTTCAGAACGATAAATAGGGCGCGTCCAGGTGCGCTCCCGCCAGTGCGCTTCCTGACACAGCAGGAAATCGAAGCCGACCGCCGCCTTGCGTTTTCCCGTCGCCCGGAAATACAACGTATAGAAGTTGCCCGCCGCACTGCGCAGATAGACATTGACCTTGCTGATGAACTCCAGCGCCCGAATGTGGAAGCCGAGGCACAGGCGCTTTATTCAAAATTTACGCCGATGACGCAGGACTACAAGCTCGGGCTAAATATCTCGCAGCCGCTTCTTTTCCGCTCGGCCAATGCCCAGCGCGAACTTGCGGGGATAGCCATGCAGCGGATTGAAATTCAGCGCCAGCAGGCAGAGCGGATTATTGAAATTGAAATAGACAATGCGATTTCCGCCATTGAGCGGGCTCGCGAGCGTATCACCTCCGCCGAACGGGAAATCCAACTGGCGCAGGACATGCTTCAGGCCGAAACACGCCGTTTTGAAATTGGAGAAAGCACGCTGCTTTTTGTCAATCTCCGTGAGCGCGCACTGGCCGAGGCACATAGCCGCGAAGTGGCCGCCCGTGCAGATTATGCCCGTGCGATGATGAATTATTATTGGGCTACGGGGAGAATTGATGCACAGGTGGCCTTTTAAAAAGCGCCCTCTTTTAAACTCTGCTAATCCATTTATTCTTCATTCCTTCGCACTCCAAATACACAACCTCGCCGCCGCCAAAAACAATCACGGTTCCAGTATCACTCCATGGCGAAATCACAGTTTTTAAAGCTGTCTCAATATCAAAGCGGTGCTGGTCAATTTCCTCATTTTCAGAAATGACGTAGCAGGATTGCACATTCAGACCTTCTATTCTAGCTCTAATTACTTCGCGCTCATCACCGTCAATTCTTTCAAAAAGCTCTTCTTTAAAAACATTCACCTGCGACAAAACTTCAGTAAATTTCCTCCGCGTTCTGTCATTTTTTAAAAACGCCAGAAAGCGCTCCTGCTTTGGCTCAATGACAAATCGCTTTATGATTTTTGCTTCGAAGGCTAGGTTAGGTTGCCTCATACATTCTTACTTTTTAAAATTATCCTTTACCACGCACATACTCCATCGCCGCTTCAGCAAATGCTGCCCATTTATGCCTATGCACATACGGCACCTGCACCCATTCTTTCATAGGGCGTTTCTTGCCTGACGGGTCGAAAAGCTGCGAACCGTCGAGACTTATTGCCTCATGGTGTGCTTCTCCAGTGAGCTTAAACACCATCGCGTCATCGTGAAATGCAACAAATGCTTTGCCACCTTTTTTAAAAACAGGTTTGCCAAACATTCGAGTCTGTATTGTGTCCGGTAGCTGCTGCGCGATAGAAATATAAAAGGCCTCTGCTTCTGTCATGTTTTAAAAAGTGATTTTTTGTATAAATGTGAGCAACGAAATTAATCGAAAGTTACAGTGAAGACAAGTTTTTAAAAACAAAAAAGGACGTCTTTTAAAAGCGCCCTTTGTGAATTTTCCGGAGTTTTAAAAACTTTCAGATATCAATCTTCATAAAATGTCACAACGCCAGTCTCAACGTCGTACATTCCACCGACTATTTTAATCGCGCCGTTTTCCTCGAGCTCGGCAATTATCGGACTTTCGCGCCTGATTCTCTCGATAGTGTGATGTACGTTCATTTCTGTAACGTTGTTGACGAATTCGGGATTTGAGCCGGTGCGGTTTTCTTTTGTTATTTTTTCTTTTTTGATCACCGGCTGGATTTTATTCAGAAGAGTTGTCAGGTTGCCCATTTCAACGTGATTGCACGCGCCGACGATAGCACCGCATTTGGTATGACCGAGCACCACAATGATTTTCGTACCAACG
>DASPKH010000333.1:0-2407 GCA_035628175.1 Patescibacteria group bacterium | reverse complement strand
ACAAACGCTACATCACGACGGACTGCCGGGAACGGTGACACAACAGAATATTTCTGTTTTGCTACAGGCACATTTTTCAGTTCAGCCAGATTGAGAGTTGCAACAAAAACGGGCTGCTCAACTTTAAATTCTTTTAAAAACTTCGGCGCAATTTCACCGCAAAAACCGACAACGCGCTTGCCAAAAAGGATTTGAACTGCATTCTGCGAAAAAGCCCCATTCTGATCTTTTTCAATTCTTTTAAAAGTCAGGTTTTTAAAACGCATCACCGAAATCAGATTTTCCAGGATACCTTTTGCATCGAAAAAATCCACGCGCGCGGGCTTTGCACCCCACTGCATCGGGTGTGCCTCGCCGGTAATAGCAAAAAGCAGTTCCTCTCGCTCGCCGTAGCCGGAAATGCGCTGGGCTTCCGGTTTCGCCGTTTTATAAAAAATATTTCCCGTTTCAAAAAGCTGTAGGTCTTTCGTGCCGAGCCTAATATTCCGCTCAATCGTTTTTAAAACCGACGGCACGAGAGACGGTCGCATAGCAGAAAGCTCCTCGCCAAGCGGATTGGCAATTTTCACATAATTTTCAGTGAAGAGTTGCGCCGCACGTGGTTCAATCATATTCTGCGTCACAATCTCGCGGAAACCCTGCTGCACAAAATAATTGCGCAAACTATTTTTAAAACTCACGGGTGCTAACTCAGCCGGGATATTCTCCGAACCGAAAGAAATTGCCAGCGCACTGTCAACCGGAATGTAGTCATACTTATACATCCGCGCGATTTCCTCAACGAGGTCAATTTCGCCGAAAATATCTACCCGGTGCGACGGCACTTCCACATGGAGCGTATTGCCGTCTGAATGTGTAAACGTAAATCCCAAATTGCGCAAAATTTCCACCATTTGCGAGGACTGAATTTCCACGCCGATCATGTCTGCTGCGCGCTGAAAGCGAAGCGTTATCACTTTTTTCTCCAGCGGCTGCGGGTACACGTCAATAATTCCCTGCTGGATTTCGCCGCCAGTGAGCGTCGCGATTAGCTGTGCCGCGCGGTCAAGCGCATAAATCACTGCGCCCATGTCCACGCCGCGCTCAAACCGGTATGATGCATCGCTTTGGATCGCCAATTTTTTCGACGTTCTACGAATGCTTGATGGCGCAAAGTAGGCGGATTCGATCAAAACATTCGTCGTTGCATCGCTGATCTCGGAATTCTCACCGCCCATAACACCCGCAATTGCAACGGGCTTTTCTGCATCACAGATCATAAGCATTTCGCCATCAAGCGTACGCTCTTTCGAGTCCAGCGTTGTGATTTTCTCGCCATCACGTGGCGTTTTTACAACGATCGTATTTCCTGCAACCGTATCAAGATCAAACGCATGAAGTGGCTGGCCGCATTCGTACATTACAAAATTAGTCACGTCCACCACGATATTGCGTGGTCGAAGTCCGACTGCTTCAAGCCTGTTTTTCAACCACTCTGGTGACGATGTAATCTTGACATTTTTTACAACACGTGCAGCATAGCGGGGGCATTTTTCAATGTCTTCAATAATTACTTTTACGCTGTCTGTTATAGGTGTCGGGGCTTCGATCAAATCAGCAGTTGGAAGCGGGAGCGGACTTCCGCCATATGCAGCAAGCTCTCGTGCAATACCAAAGTGGCTGAGGCAGTCTGCGCGGTTTGGCGTAATGCTGATGTCATAGACTACATCATTAAGTTTTAAAAACTGCGCGAGCGGCTGGCCGATTGGAGTTCCTTCCGGCAAAACCATGATGCCGCTTCCGTCCTCGCCAATGCCAAGTTCCGTTTCGCTGCAGATCATGCCCTGCGACTCTACGCCACGCACGGTACGCCGTTCGATTTTCAAACCATTCGACGGAACAATAGCGCCATCTGTTGCAAGAATGACTGTTTGCCCGGGAGCAACATTCGGTGCGCCGCAAATCACCGTGCACTCCTCGCTTCCGGTGAAGACTTTACAAACAGAAAGCTTATCGGCATTGGGGTGCCTTTCACGTCCGAGCACTTTTGCCGTAATGAAGCCATTAAATTTGCTGCCCTGATCGTGGATTGCTTCGACCTCGATACCGAGCATTGTGAGAATATCGGAAATTTCCTGCGGAGTCCAAGTGAAATTATAGAATTCTTTAAGCCAGTTTTGAGAAGTTAACATTTTTTTAAAGGGCTGTAAGCTGACAGCATTGAGCTTTTGGACAATCAATCTTTTAATAAGCGCTTTTTCACGCTTATTCGTCAAAAATACAGATTTTTCCTGTGAGCATAAAACGCCAAAGCTTTTTAAAAGAATTTTATAAGTTTTTTAAAGATAATTTGTTAATACAGCAAATTTTATTTGCACAGTATTAAAAATCCCCCTATATTTGTAGACTAACATCGCGGGATGGAGCA
>DASPKH010000332.1:0-2420 GCA_035628175.1 Patescibacteria group bacterium | reverse complement strand
TTTCGGCATTGTATCCCGGCTCACCGATCAAAAAGGAATTGAGCTGCTCGAAAAAACAATTGAAGGATTCGTGAGTGACAACCAGATTCGGTTTACCATGCTCGGTACTGGCTCAAAGGAATACGAAGGGTATTTTCAGTACCTTGCTTCCAAGTATCCAACGAGAGTTTTTGTGCATATTGGCTATAATAATACCATTTCTCATCGCATCGTTGCAGCCTGCGATTTCCTACTCGTTCCTTCAAAATTTGAGCCATGCGGCCTGACTCAAATGTACGCTTTAAAATATGGTACGATCCCTCTCGTACGCCATACAGGTGGCCTTGCCGATACTGTAAAGGAATATGATCCGAATACAAAGCAAGGGAATGGAGTGGTTTTTCATCATTATTCAGCAGAAGATTTTGCAAGCGCAATGCGACGCGCAGTAATCCTTTATAAATTACAGCCACATTGGGATAATGTTATTCACAATGCATTTGCAAGTGATTATTCAGCAAAACGTTGCGCAGAGCGGTACTCAGAAGTGTATACATGGGCAAAAGAAAAAGTGTAAGAATATTTATTGGCAAGCAGCTGGGCTTTTAAAACAAGGTTTTAAAAGCCTTTTTTGTAATCTTTTAAAGGAACTTCGCAGGATTGATATTGATTAGATAGCACACAGAGACTTTCTCAACAATGTTTTAAAATACGTGCGCGATACAACCAGAATATCACTACCCCTTTATGTCCAGTACACAACAGTTCTCCTGGGCGCAATTCTCACTGCTTATTGCCTGTATGAAGGCCGATATTTCCTGATGCCAATCCTGTTCTCAGCTTTTTTTGCACTGCTGCTCTATCCACTTAGCCATTGGCTGGAGGAACGCTGGAAAATGTCAAGAGCATGGTCATGTGGTTTATGTCTTGGCGTCACCATACTTTTCCTTGCCGGGTTCGTATTTCTTCTTTATGGTGGATTTTCTGCTTTCCGCGAAGTAATGCCTGAGGTTCTTGAGCGTTTTGAACAACTATATGAGCGCCTGGCCATTTTCATTGAAAAAAAACTTGGTGTGGTGCAGCGCGAACAGTTAGACCAGACACGGCAAATGGTAAATAACTTTTTTACAAAAAGTGGTTCAATGGTAAGCAGCACATTTAGTATTGTGACAGGTATTCTTGCGCTACTGGTCATGATGCCTACACTGATTTTTATGTTCCTGTATTATAGGGAGAATTTAAAGGAATTTTTAAAACGCATGGTACATCCAAAAGACAAACATGATGTCGAAGATGTAACACAGGAAGTCCCGGAAGTCATTATTAATTACGTAAAAGGAGTTGGGATGCGCTCAGGCATTGAGGCAGCATTAAATACAATTGGGCTTGCAATCATAGGTGTCCCCTATTGGTTTGTCTTAGGGCCGATTACTGCAATTTTTACCATTATCCCTTATGTAGGAACACTTATTGGGGCGATTCTTCCCACTCTGGTAGCGCTTGTTACCATGCAGTCGCCGTGGTACGCACTAGCTGTCATTGGCTGGTATGCAGCTATTCAGGTCCTGGAAGAAGTATGGATAGAACCACATATCGTCGGTGCTAAAGTAAAACTCAATCCGCTGGCAGCATTCGTGGCTGTCATAATTGGTGGAACGCTTTGGGGGCCGGCAGGATTGATTCTATTTATACCGATGACTGCAACCCTAAAGGTGATTGCCGAACACGTTGATGCTATGAGACCGATTGCCTATCTTCTGGGAGCTGAAGAAGCAGAGACAAAAAAATAGTTTTTTTAAATATTACCATTGAATATTTTGATTTATTATAAACAACCTGGTATCTGCGGAATTTAGAATGGTAGAAGCATTTTTCAGATCCAGATAATTTTTCTTAGTCTTCGAACTAACTTTAACAAGGAACTACAAGTATACTGCTCTTTGTTTTTAAAGTGTATATCTTTCCTTTAAAAGCGGGTATTGTATACAGCATCTCACCGTAAATTTCAAATAATTTTCCTGATAATAATATTAATGGCTATCCCTGTTGTAAATGAAACCGGTGGCAGTATTTCGCCCGGAATTTTAAATCATCCTAAAGTACTTCAGTCTAAAGCACCCGCAACGAAATTTGCCAAATCAATATTTCAGGTACTATTTATGGTATGCGGAATTTTGTCGGCAGGATTCGGATTGGAAGGTTTTCTCGTTCCCAATCATTTTATTGATGGCGGTGTGACCGGCGTCTCAATGTTGGTATCACATCTTACAAAAATTGACCTGTCCATTCTCATTGCGCTTTTCAACATTCCTTTTATTATTATTGCCTGGTTTCAGATCGGGAAAGAATTCGCCATTAAGGGAGCACTCCTGATCCTCGGCCTCGGGTTGGCACTGGTATTTGTGCATTACCCGGAAATTACCCACGATAAACTCCTTGCA
>DASPKH010000331.1:0-4947 GCA_035628175.1 Patescibacteria group bacterium | reverse complement strand
CTTTTGTAAATTTAGGTTGTGATTCAGCCACAACCATTAATAAAGCATATCCAATATCAAAAACTAGCGGATTCTCTTCTCCTCGTGGAGACTTTTCCTCAAATGCTCAAGGTACAATGACACTTACAAATATAAGCGGGGGCAGCATTGCCGGAACATTTCAATTTACAGCAAAGAATAGAGATGGAAGTAAAACCGTAACTGTCACAGATGGGAAATTCAATTCCACTTATATCAGCCGATAATTTTAAAACAAATTTTCAAAAGGCGAAGTTTTTACAACAACTTCGCCTTTGTGCGTTTTAAAAGCAGGAATGTCGTATTTTTGTTGTTTAAAAAAGAAACACGCTTTTAAAAAAAAATATGAAGAAATATGAATCGTGGGGGCGCTACCCGCGCGTGGAGCATTCGCGTGTGGAGCGTGTGCTGTGGCGCGACGGGCTTCCCCATTTGAGCAATATTGCTGAAACGGTGCTGCCATACGGCTACGGGCGCAGCTACGGCGATTCCTGCCTGAACGAGGCCGCCGCGCTCATAGATATGTCGCAGCTCAACCGCTTCCTGGCGTTTGATGCGGAGCGGGGCGTTTTAAAATGCGAAGCGGGTGTGCGTTTTGACGAGATTTTAAAAGTCATCGTGCCGCACGGCTGGTTCCTGCCCGTCACACCGGGAACGAAGTTCGTGTCAGTCGGCGGCGCGATTGCCAATGACGTTCACGGCAAAAACCACCATTCGGCGGGAACATTCGGCTGCCACGTGCGGCAGTTCGAGCTTGTGCGCTCCGACGGCAAGAGCTATATTTGCTCGCCAACGGAAAATACCGACCTTTTTAAAGCGACGATTGGCGGGCTGGGGCTAACGGGAATTGTGACGTGGGCGGAATTTTCTTTAAAAAAAATCCACAACCCGTTCATCGAAATGGAGAATATCAAATTCTCGCACGTGGACGATTTTTTTGAAATCAGCGACGAAGGTTTTGAATCGGTGGTGTCGTGGATTGACTGCACTGCGACGGGCAAAAATCTCGGGCGCGGGCATTTCACACGAGGAAATCATGCCGGGCTGCACATTACAAAGGAAACGCCGGGCGAAATGATGCTGCCCTTCCCAATTGATGCGCCGCAGTTTCTTTTAAATAACTTCACGGTGAAGGCATTTAATTCGCTGTATTACCACCGGCAGATTCCGCAGAAAAAATCCGCCGTCGTGCATTACAACCCGTTCTACTACCCGCTCGATATGATTGACGGCTGGAACAAAATGTACGGCAAGCGCGGCTTCCTGCAATACCAGTACGTGATACCTTTCAACGGAAACGAAAAAGCCGTCACGCGCGACATCGTGGGCCGTATCGCCAAAGCCGGAACAGCGTCATTCCTCGCGGTTTTAAAAAAGTTTGGCGATATTCAGTCGCCTGGCATTATGTCATTTCCGCGTCCGGGCGTTACGCTCGCGCTTGATTTCAGCTTTGGCGGAAATAAAACGCTTAAGCTTTTAAAAGAACTCGACGAAATCATCATGGAAAATAATGGCGCGGTCTATCCTGCCAAGGACGCTCGCATGTCGCCGGAAAGTTTTAAAAAGTATTTTCCGCAGTGGGAATATTTTTCACAGTTTATTGACCCGAAATTTTCGTCGAGCTTTTGGCGAAGAGTGACAGCTTAATTAAAAAGACGACTTTTAAAAATATACATGAAAAAAATCCTCGTAATCGGTGCAACATCCGCCATTGCAAATGAAACCGCAAAGCTTTTTGCAAAGGACGGTGCGGAGCTTTTTCTCGTCGGGCGCAGTGGTGACAAGCTACAGGCAATCGAGGCTGATTTAAAAGTGCGAGGAGCAGTCAGGGTTGCGAGCCATAAGCTCGATTTCACGCAGCTTACGGGCTATGAGGAAATGATAGAAGCGTCAATCAATACTCTTGGCGGAATGGATGCTGTTCTTATCGCACACGGAACATTGCCTGATCAGAAAGCGTGCGAAGAATCACCTGAAAAAATGCTGGAAGAGTACACCGTCAACTGCACCAGTTTTTTAAAACTGCTTACGCTTCTGGGCAATTATTTTGAAAAGCAGGGGAAAGGAACAATCGCAGTTATTACCTCTGTTGCGGGTGACCGTGGACGCCAGAGCAATTATGTGTACGGTTCAGCAAAAGGTGCTGTAAGTCTATTCTTGCAGGGTTTGCGCAATCGCCTGGCACCTAAAGGTGTGCATGTTCTGACGATCAAGCCCGGATTTGTAGATACACCAATGACCGGGCATTTGCCAAAAAATCCACTTTTTGTAAGTGCGCAGAAAATTGCAAAGGGAATCTATTCAGCGATGAAAAGCGGTAAGGATGTCGTGTATTTGCCGGGCTTCTGGAAATTAATAATGGGAATTATCAAGGCCGTGCCTGAGCGGATTTTTAAAGGATTGAAACTGTAAAAGTTTAGAAATAATTTAATAATAGTGTCTTTTACAAAGTCCCTTTTCCAGATATTCATAATTGCGGCGCTACTACGAACGCTATTCGCATTTGGTTTTCTCGGCGCAATGCCCCTTACCGCTGATGCGTTGTCATATGCCAACGACGCGCTCGACTTTTTAAAAAACTTTTCACCTGAGCGTTTTTTTTTCTGGCCGCCCGGGAATTCACTCCTTATCGCCCTGTTTTATAAAATCTTTGGCGTGAGTGATACAGCTCCTCGCATTCTCACAATCCTGCTTGGTGCCCTTACCTGCATTCTTACAGCAATTCTCGCACGGCAGGTTTTTAACAGTGAGAGAACTGCAACGATCAGTGGCTGGATTGCAGCATTTTATCCATCTTCGATCATTATGGCGGGGCAGGCGACTACGATGCAGCCTACTCTCCTGATAATGCTCGCCCTTGCAATACTCCTTTTTTCCTCGTTCAAAAATTACCGCTTGTGGAAAATTTCACTTATCAGCATTCTTCTGGGGTTCGGTTGCCTGATTCGTCCATCCACACTAAGTGTAATCGGGGTACTTATTATCACAGGATTATTTCTCCTTTATAAAAATCGTGCGAATACCTCGCCGTATAGAAGATGGATGTGGGGAATACCTGTTGCAACTGCCATTATTGGTGCAATTATCGTTCCTGTAATGAACCATAATGCTCATTACGGTGCGGGATGGACCATTTCGACAAATAATGAATTGAATTTCCTCTTTGGTAATAATCCCTACACACCACACTACAAGACCAGTCACTTCGGGCAGCGCGCCCTAGACAGCTTAAAGCCGGAGGAGACAGCATATTTCAGGAAGTTCATCAGGGGTAACCAGACGCAGCTTACCCTAAAGGAGCGCCGTGCAGTATCACAGGAAGCATGGAGATACATTCTGAAAAACCCTCATATTTTCGCGCTACGTTCGCTGAACAGGATACGTGCATTTTGGGGACCAGATTATGCGATGTCCCGTGGCATCCAGTTATTTTATGGCCTGAGCTTTACGGAGTTCTTGCCTGTTGTGCTTTTTGAGGCGGGTGGCTACGTGCTGGTGATGCTTCTTGCAGTTTCCTCATTACTTTTCCTTTTTAAAAGTGGTTGGTCTCTTGAGATTAAGCTTTTGCTTTTGCTCACAGCCTCCTATCAACTGCCATATATTATTGCTTTTTCAGCGGCGAGTTATCATTTTCCGGTGATGGGCTATATGATGGTGTTTGCTGCATTTGGCGTAGAAAAAATAATGAATGGACACTGGGGTGAGATGTTTTTAAAAAGGAGATTTGTGATCGCGGCAATAATTTTCCTGGTGATTCAGATTGAGTACGCATATTTTATTATACGCCTTGCATAAAAAAAGCCTGTTCCTTTTAAAGAACAGGCTTTTTTAAAAGGGATGTTATGCAGATTTTGCGGTAGTGCCAAGATTATTTGTCACTGGATCGCCAGCGGTGTTTGTTTTGCCGTTTGCAAGTGTGGTCTGCGGTTTTGCAACCGGTGGCAATTCTTCACCTTTTAAAAGTACGTCTAGCTCAGCGCCATCCAGGATTTCACGATCAATCAGAGCTTTCGAAAGCTTATGTAAATGATGAATATTATCGCGAAGCAGATTTTCCGCTTTTGTCATTGCATCATTCAAAATACGGCGAACCTCGTTATCAATTACACGAGCCGTCTCTTCGCTATGCTCGCGTCCCTGGCTCATCTCGCGTCCTAAAAACACTTCTTCGTGCTTATTAGCGTAAGTGACAGGTCCGAGAGCGTCACTCATACCCCATTCGCATACCATTTTCCGGGCAAGCCCTGATGCGCGCTGAAGGTCATTCCCGGCGCCTGTATTCAATTGATTGAAAATCAGTTTTTCAGCCGCGCGGCCACCAAGCAGTATCACCAACTGTGTCTCGACATAATCTTTTGAAATTGTATGGCTGTCTTCACTTGGCAAATGCCACGTTAGTCCTAAGGCACGTCCGCGCGGAATAATCGTTACCTTATGAACCGGATCGCTATGAGGTAAAAGCTTAGCAACGAGCGCATGACCGATTTCATGATATGCCGTAGTTTCTTTTTCTTTTTCCGTGAGGACCATGCTCTTGCGCTCAACGCCCATAAAAATCTTGTCTTTCGCATTTTCAAAATCGTACATCGTAACAATCTCGCTATTGCGGCGAGCTGCTGCAAGAGCTGCTTCATTTACAAGATTAGCAAGGTCAGCACCGGAAAGACCTGGTGTACCGCGTGCAAGGACTTTTACATCAACATCAGGGGAGAGAGGAACATTGCGTACATGTACGCGGAGAATTCCCTCGCGTCCTTTAATATCTGGCTTATCCACCACCACCTGGCGGTCAAAACGTCCGGGGCGGAGAAGGGCTGGATCGAGAACGTCCGGCCTGTTAGTCGCTGCGATAATAATAATTCCTGAATTTTGCTCAAAACCGTCCATTTCAACAAGGAGCTGATTGAGCGTTTGCTCGCGCTCGTCATG
>DASPKH010000330.1:0-3362 GCA_035628175.1 Patescibacteria group bacterium | reverse complement strand
TAGAAAATTATTCTTGGTTCGGTGATAATGGAAGCGGTGATACAATTTGTATTGACCATAATAATAACGATATAATTGTAATGCTCGACCATGAATATGGATTTGTTCCCATTTTTTTTATTAATTCTAGTATCGCTCAATTCGCTGAATGTTTACTTGTCTATGAAACCTTTTTATCAGAAGTAGTTAAAGAGGATGGTGAAGAGGAAGTAGAAGCCACTCTAATTGATTTAGATAAAATACAAGGTCTAGAAAAAGAACTGACTCTGATAGACTGTAGAGCTGTAATGCCAGAATGCTTTTGGAGGGTGACGCTTGATGATTTATATGAAACAAGAAGAATTTAAAGCTTATTTATTAAAAAATAAGTTTTAAAACATTACGCCAATATATTCATGAAAACTCTCACAATACAGCTTCCCGAAACAACCGAGCTAAGCGACTTTGAAGTCCGCATGATACTTGCCTCAAAACTATATGACTTGGGGCATTTGTCGTCAGGGCAGGCAGTCGAACTTGCCGGTTTGTCAAAGCGCGCATTCATCAAAATGCTTGGGAAATTCGGCGTTTCTGTCTTTGGCTATTCTGCTGATGAACTCGCTTAGGATTTAAAAAGTATGTAAAAGGTGCGGGAAACTGCGCTTTTTAAAAAGAATGATGATACAGAAAATTAATAGTTTTGTTCCAATAACAACATGGCTGATTTATCATGTATGGCAGGTTGTTATTTACTTATTTCTTGCTAGTTTATTAAAGTTATCAAGTCAATTTCATGTTGATTTGATTGACTATGTAATAAAACCTGTATTAGCTTTTGGGATAGTTTCATTACTTTTAAATCTATTAATGAACTATTTGTATGGATTTGTCAGAAGCTTTAAAAATGCTGGCTTAAAGAAGAAATTTATCATTTGCTTGATTACTGCTATTTTCCCACCTATGATTATCGCTACGCAAGGATTTTTTTGGCTTCTACATCTACGGAATAATGGCAATTCAATAATTGAATTTTTCCCAGTTATC
Source organism: Patescibacteria group bacterium (assembly GCA_035628175.1). Classification (GTDB taxonomy): domain Bacteria; phylum Bacteroidota; class Ignavibacteria; order Kapaibacteriales; family DASPKH01; genus DASPKH01. The sequence continues at coordinate 2,339 of DASPKH010000330.1, read as the reverse complement.
TACTTTTATGTGAATCTTTTATTATCTGTCATTGTCGCTATGAGTTTGACATTTAAAAGAACTTCTTTTAAAAATTCTTTTATTTAAAGTAAGCTTTTAAAAACCCTTACGCTTTCCCACTTTTTAAAAGAATGTGTGTTTAAACACTAAATTTTTAAAATGGCCTTCTATACATTAAAATAATTTTTAAAAAACACTGAAGCGACGACTATGGAAAAGAAAATCATTGCGACTTTTGACGGAGTGCAGAGCCAGGTGGGCGAATTCTCGGTAAATCGCGTGTTGCCGAACAAATTCAGGCGCATTATCGGGCCATTTTTCTTTCTTGACCATATGCTGCCGCTGCGGTTTGCAGCGCGTGAGGCAAGCGTGCCTGATGGCGATTTTGCACATCCTCATCGTGGCATTGCGACATTCACGTACCTGCTGAGCGGCGAGATGGAGCACTACGACAGCCGCGGAAATCACGGCATCGTGGGCGCAGGCGGCGCGCAGTGGATGAATGCCGGAAACGGAATCGTGCATGACGAAAATCCTTCGCCGGCGTTCCAGTCGAAGGGCGGGTTGCTTCACGGCCTGCAGTTTTGGGTGAATCTGCCTGCACGCAAGAAAGCCGAAGCACCGGAATATCTTGGCGTTCAAAATAGCGACATTCCCCGTATTGCGCTGCCGAATGGAGCGGGTTTTTTTAAAGTGCTTATTGGCGAATATGATGGTCAAAAGTCCCCCGTTCCAACCTATTCGAAGCAGTTCAATTATCATGTTCAGCTTCAGCCGGGCGCGTCTGCGGTAATAAAAATTGGAGAGGGCTTTGAATCAGCGGTCTTTACTGCGGCAGGGAAAATTCTCGTGGATGGTTTGGAACATCAAACGAGCCAGCTGCTGATGCTTGGCGATGAAGGTACGCAGATTACTGTAAAGAACATTGGGGAAAGTTTAGCTGACGTTATGATTTTCGGTGGTGAACCTTATACGGAACCAATTGCTAATCACGGCCCTTTTGTAATGAATTACGAGCATGAGATTCCTGTTGCGTATAGCGATTTTAAAAGCGGTAAGTATGGGGCGATTGAGTATGAGAAGGTGTAGTTTTAAAACAAATATTGTGAAAAACCTTGTACTATTGTCATTCCCGCGCAGGCGGGAAGCCATCTTCTCTTTTAAAAAACGATACTTTTAAAAATCAATGTACTATGTTTACATACTTGCAAGTAAGTACAATGGTACTCTCTACATCGGCGTAACAAACAATTTGCTCCGGCGTGTGTATGAACATAAAAACAAATTAGCTGATGGCTTTACAGCGCAACATAATGTTATAAATCTTGTTTACGTTGAATCTACGCCTGACATTTACAGCGCTCTTCTGCGTGAAAAGCAATTAAAAAAATGGAATCGTCAGTGGAAGATAAATTTGATTGTGAAAGAAAATCCGGAGTGGAATGACTTGTACCCGGCTCTCGTGGGAGAAGATGGATTCCCGCCTGCGCGGGAATGACAATTTTAGGTTAAAGCAATTTTAAAAGAATAGTTTTAAAAAGAATTTTAAAAGTAAAAACAATGAAAGTAGATATTTGGTCAGACATTCGCTGCCCGTTTTGCTATATAGGTAAGCGGAAATTTGAAATGGCGCTGGAAAAATTCCCGCACAAAGATGAAATTGAAGTCATCTGGCACAGTTTTGAACTGGACCCGAATTTTAAAACGCAGCCGGACAAAAACATGTACGAAGCGCTCGCTGAAGCAAAAGGTATTTCGCTCGCGCAATCGAAGCAGATGCATGAGTACGTTACACAGACCGCAGCAGAGGTAGGGCTGGAATACAATTTTGATAAGGCGGTTGTTGCCAATTCATTCAATGCGCATCGTCTGATTCACCTTGCGAAGGAGATTGGTAAGGCGGATGCGATGAAAGAGCGGGTTTTAAAAGCATATTTCACCGAAGGCGCAAATATTGATGATGCTGAAACGCTGGTGAAATTAGGCATAGAGGTTGGCTTGCAAAAAGAAGCCATCGAGCAGATGCTGGCGAGCGAAAAATATGCGGATGATGTTCGCGAAGATGAAGACGCGGCGCAGCATATTGGCATTCGCGGCGTTCCGTTTTTTGTGTTAAATGAGAAATACGGTGTGTCGGGAGCGCAGCAGCCGGAGACGTTTTTAAAAGCGCTGGAGCAGGCGTGGAGCGAGCGCGAAAAGATTACGATGATGAGTTCCGGCGATTCATGTGATATTGACGGGAATAATTGCTGAGCTTTTAAAAGCACAAAATTGAACCCAAAACGCCGAAACATTGTATAGTTTTTAAAAGCCGTTTTTTAAAAGAAAACGGTTTTTTT
>DASPKH010000329.1:0-23679 GCA_035628175.1 Patescibacteria group bacterium | reverse complement strand
AGAAATTGCTACTGACGCAGAAAAGGCACCTGCATATATGGCGGGTGTGGTTCTCAGCTTCAACGAACAAATGGAACGTATCCTTGAAGTAGTGCTTGTAATTCTGGTTGGCGGGATGTTTTCCCTTCATTTTCTGCAATTAAACGCACTCTGGTTTATTCCTCTGCTATTGCTGGTGATCCGTCCGGTTGCTGTGATGTCGGGACTAACAGGAAGTACTATTCTTAGAACAGAGAAAGGAATGATTTCCTGGCTCGGGATACGTGGTATTGGCTCATTGTATTATCTTATGTACGCCATTCAGCATGGGTTGCCGGAAGAATATGCCCACGTAATCATAGCTATGACGCTTAGCGCAGTAGTTACATCGATTATTATACACGGGATTACAGTCAGTCCTCTTATGAAACGATATGAGGATCTTTTACAAAGGGTCGGTGCAAAATAGTTTTAAAGATATTCCGCCCACAATCTTACATGTTGAAAGCGCTTCCAATTACAGGGGTTCTGATGAGGGATGATTATGAAATTTTTTAAAACTCTTTCAAAAAAATTTCTGTAATTTTCGTTTTTAAATGTATAAAAACTCGGGCTTCAATGGCGGAAATTCTGACAGAAAATTTCTCTGTAAATATATTAAACGGGTCACGGCGCGCGCTGGCAAAAGCAATGTCACTTGTGGAATCCTCGCGTGAAAGCGACTTTTTTAAAAGCCAGGAACTGCTCTTGAAAATCTTGCCCAAAACAGGCAACTCATTGCGTATTGGCATTACCGGATCACCCGGTGTTGGTAAGAGCACCCTTATCGAGGAATTTGGCTTACATTTAATTGAGCAGGGGAAACGCGTGGCAGTACTAGCAATAGACCCGTCGAGCAGACGCTCTGGGGGCAGTATACTCGGTGATAAAGTACGGATGCCAAGATTGGCCCGCGAGCATAATGCTTTTATACGTCCTTCGCCTTCGGGCGGTGCACTTGGCGGCGTTGCGCGGAAAACGCGTGAATGTATGCTGCTCTGCGAGGCGGCGGGATTTGATGTAATAATTGTTGAAACAGTTGGTGTCGGACAGTCGGAAACGGAAGTTTCATCGATGGTAGATCTTTTTATGGTGTTACTGCTGCCAAATGCAGGTGATGAAATCCAGGGTATTAAGCGTGGAATTATGGAGCTGGCCGATCTCGTTGTTATTACAAAATCCGACGGCGAATATGTTTCAAAAGCGGAAGAAGCACGCCGCCGCTTCAAAAGTGCGCTACGGCTAATGCTGGCAAAACACAATGGGTGGCGCCCAAAGGTCCTCACTACAAGCGCCGTGGAGGCCAAAGGCATCAATGACCTGTGGACAGCGTGCTGGGAATTCTACGAAAGCGGCGAACGGCAAAAGTTTTTAAAAGAGCAGCGGCGCCATCAGACAATGGAGTGGCTGCACCAGATTTTGGAACACGAGCTTCTGCGAACGTTTTATGGCGATGAGCGTGTTGTAAGGATTCTCCCGGATTTTGAAAAAAAAGTTTTTGAGCAAAAAATGCTCCCAGCAAGGGCTGCACATGAGCTTTTAAAGGCTTTTCAAAACCTTCAGTAAAAAATTTCTTTATTAAAATATTAGTTTTACAATGAACACTCAGGAAATTCAGCAGATTTTAAAAAAGTATAATATTGACGCGTGGTTTTTGTACGATTTCCGCCATAGTAATCACATTGCGTGGAAAACTCTTGGACTGTCCCCCGAGTCGCATTGTACACGGCGGTGGGCGGTTGTGATCCCGGCTGAAGGCGAGCCAGTGAAGATCGTCAATGGTATTGAGCTGCATAGTTTAAAAGATGTGCAAGCGCGTGAAGTGAGCTATTCCAGCCGGATTGAATGGCAGAATGTTATTACGGACGTGCTTAAACCTTTTAAAACAATTGCGCTTGAATATTCACCGAATGGTGATCTGCCGACAATTTCTAAGGTGGACGCAGGTACTGTCGAGTTTTTAAGAACTCTTGGCAAAGAGTTGGTTTCCTCTGCCGATATTGCACAGCATTTCGATGCAGTATGGACTCCGCAGCAGCTTAAAGAAAACTTAAAAACGGCAAAAGCTTTGCGCAAATCAATGATGGATGCGTTCACTTTCATTCGTGAAATGCACAAAATGGAGCGCAGCTTCACGGAATACGATGTTCAGATGCATATCCAGGAAGTTTTTAAAATGAATGGAATTGTCAGCTCCTACCCTCCGACTGTTGCCGTGGGTAAAAATGCAGCAAACGCTCATTATTCTCCAACAAAGGAAGTTAATGCTGCGATCGTGGCGGGCGACGTGGTGCTGATTGATATGTGGGCGAAAACAGAAGAAAAGGATTCTGTGTATGCGGACATTACATGGATGGGTTATGTTGGCTCAGAAGTGCCTCCACGTGTGGCTGAGCTTTTCAACATTATTGCAGATGCTCGCGATGCGGCTGTGGCACTGGTGAAAGACCGTTTTGCAAAGGGTGAAAAACTTTATGGATACGAAGTGGACGATGCAGCACGGCATGTCATTGAAAAGGCAGGATATGGAAAATATTTTATCCACCGCACGGGACATAATATAGCAGAAGAAATTCACGGACCAGGTGCGAACATGGATAATTTTGAAACGCACGATACACGACGTATCATACCTATGACGTCATTCTCCATTGAGCCGGGCATTTATATTCCTGATGAAATTGGGCTGCGTACAGAGATTGATGTGATCATTGATGAAAATGGCGGCGTACTGATCCCGACAGCACCAATCCAGGATAAAGTAATTGCACTTCTCGGCGATAATGATTTCATAACCGTTGAGAAAAAGGATGAACAGATCAACACCTCGCAAAAAGAATAGATCGTTAAAGAACTCTTTTAAAAGTGTTTTTTTTAAAATGCTCCTCAGCACCGTGCTGGCAACGTCCGGCATGGCAGGAAGCGTTTTTGCGCAATCAGACAGCAGGCTGAAACTGGCTGAGTCTTACGAACAGTCCGGTGACTGGCGGAATGCCGCGCGCATGTACCAGGAATTGTACGAAGCTGCCCCAAATTCCGATACATATTTTTCCGGTGTAATTCGCTCGTTAAAAGCGCTAAACCAGTTTTCTTCGCTCCTGCCGATAATTGAAGAACGTCTTTCGAAAAAGAAAAGCGTGGAGCTGTATGCGCTCTATGGCGAAATGCTATGGAAAAGCGGGAAGGCCCAGCCGGCTGATGAAGCGTGGAATGAAGCTTTAAAACTCGCTCCAAAGCACCCGCAAACGTATATGACTGTTGCCCAGTCGCAAATTGACACACGGCTTTTTGATAAAGCGATCTCGACTTTTAAAAAAGGCCGATCGGCAGGCGGTGACGAAAATTTTTTTGCCAATGAGCTTAGCGAACTCTATACGGCAACTGGCGATTATGTGAATGGTACGCAGGAAATTTTAAAAATGTACCAGGCTCAGCCCGTTCTAATGTCGCTCGCGCAGGGGCGCTTGGCGGCGCTCATGATCTCAAAGGAAGCAGCCGAGCACGTACGTGAAGCCGTTTCGCGCCGCGCTGACAATCATCGTGATAATCTCTCTGTCCAGCGCCTGTACGCGTGGGTTTTGCGCGAAGCGAAGGATCCGCTAACAGCATTTTCGGTTTACAAAAGGATTGATGACCTTTCACAGTCGCAGGGACGCGAACTACTCATGTTTGCTGATGCTTCGCGTAATGACGGCGATTTTGATATTGCTTTAAAAGCCTACGAAGCCGTGATGGAGCGCGGGAAAACATCACCATTTTTTTCCACAGCACTCTACGGGTACGCACGAACGCTGGAACAGAAAATCCAGCATAATCCGAACCTCGGACGCAATGAGACCGAGCAGATTATTAAGCGTTACAGGTCGGTGATTGATGAATTTCCTAATACACCTGTTTCAGCTGAAAGCCAGTTCAGAATAGCCGTTTTATATGCCCGTCAGCTGAAGGATTATGACCGCGCTTTACAAGAATTTGCGGCGGTAAGTACAAATAATCCGCAGGTCGTCTTTGCAGCTGAATCAGGAATTGAAGCCGGGAATATATACATTATCCAAGATAAGCTGGAGCAGGCGGTAGAAAGTTTTAAAAACGTCATCGGCACATACAAAAACCGGTTTGCCTTTGCAAGCGACAGGGCTTCCTATGCACTTGCCGAACTGGAATACTTCCGCGGCAATATGGACACAGCGCAATCTCTTTTTGCGCAGGTAGCGGTCAATCCTTCGAGCGATGTTGCAAACGACGCGCTTCAGCGCATGGTAATGATCGATCAGAACAAGCAGTCACTCGAGGCTTTAAAACTTTTTGCACAAGGCGAATTATTTGACAGGCAACAGAAATTCGGTGATGCTGTCGATGCATTTTTAAAAGTATTGGCAAAAGCTCCCCAACTTGAAATTGCCGAAAAAGCACTCTTAAAAGCCGCTGAGAACGAATTTGACCGCGGAAAGTTCAGTAATGCGCGCGCACATCTGGATACACTTGTGCTTCGATACCCTGAAAGTATTTATACCGATGAGGCGCTGATGCTCCTCGGAGATTGCTATACGATGGAAGGCATGAAAGAACAGGCGATCTTTATCTATACAGATATTCTCACGCGATTTAAACATTCTATCTATTTGCAGGAAGCACGGGATAAAATACGGCGACTGCGCGGTGATGTATAAAAGAAAAATTCTTTTTTCAAAACTCTTTCTTTTTAAAAGAAAGAGTTTTTTTTGTCGCATTATAGAAACTGTTGCACACTAAGCTTCTTTCACCTATTGTGCAAAATAACAGCAACTGTTTTCAGAGGTAGCAGTAAAGGTGTGATATAAAAAGCATCATGATATGTATAATCACTGGAGCCGTCACAAGCAGTCTATGCGTTGCACAAGGTGATTCTACGGATCATTGGCATTCTGAGGTTTTGTATAATGGTGGCGGACTCGGTGTTTCCTATCCGGAATACACAGCATCGTCACTGGCACTTAATGCAACCATCACTCAATCTCATTCCTTTTCAGGTCCATTACTCATCCGGTGGACAAACAATTTCCAGCAAGTTTGCTGCAAGTTTTACTTTTAAAAATTCTATGAAAATACTTCTTCTTTTCATTCTTACCCTTAGCACAGTTTCAGCGCAAAAAGCCCCACCACCCTCGCGGTTGACATTTGATCTCTATGGTGGTATGGGTGGCGGTACTGACGGAGTTACTTATATTTATGGCATTAATAGTGCCTGGAGCAGCCACGCTATTTCATTCCGGGGAATATATTGTATGGGCAATGTGAACAGTTTTTCGCGTAAAGACAACATCTTTGAGGTAGCGCTTCTCTACGGTTTTAAACCAGTAACAGGCAGCACGATCTCCGGTGGCCTTGGTCATGTAACAGGCACCATTACAGAAACTAAGTCGGATTATATTGAAATGTCGGATTTTGCAGTATATGGATTTGCCGTACAGGCGTCATATATATACCCAGTTTTTTCATTTATGGGTACTTCAATCGCCGCACATGCGAATTTTAATTCGTTGAACACGTTCTACGCTATCACGGCTTCGCTGCATTTCGGAAGATTTTAGCAAAAGTACGTTCACATGTTTCCTCTAAAAAACGGAAAATCCCTGCCCAGATTGATTCACCCAATGTAATTTTTTGCAAAACCTCATTTGGTATAACATTCCGTTCTTTCCTGAACGTAGCAAAAGCCATTGCTATCATGCCAAACATCCCTTCAAAAAAAGCACTTGGCGTTACACGTAGCACTATTCCTATAAAAAGCTGAAACCAAAACAATACAAAAAACCGCCCGAGTGCGCGCCAGAATGGGAAATACCGCCATTCATAGCGAACACGATGCACAGAAGAATTCACCCAGCGATCCGCTTTAAAGCGCTCACCCTTTGAGCCGTAGTGTTCAGTAATAATGTTGGGAAAAAAGCGTGCATTGAAACCAGCCGCTATCGCCCGAGCGGTGAAATCTAACTCTTCATAAAAAAATGAATTCCAGAAGCCACCGATTTTTTTAAAAACCTCGCGCCGTATCGCTGCCCCGGCTCCCGTAAACGTATTAGTTAAATAGCCAATTTCCGGTATTTTTTCCGTTGACAGTGCTTTTGGATGCCATGTGGAAATTTGCCTAAAATTTCCGTTTACATTGAGAATATTGCTGGCAATAATGTGGATTTGGGGAAATTGCTTAAAGAGTTCTATAAGGTTTTTAAAAGCATTAGGCGATTGCGGAAAGGAGTCGTCATCACTGCGCCATATGACGTCTCCACTGGAAAGTTCCACACCAAGGTTTAAGGCTTGATGGACAATATTGTCTGGCACAAAAAAATAAAGTACTTCTGGGAAATTTTCACGAATCATTGCACCAGTGCCATCTTTAGAACCATTGTCCACAACAACAATCTCCATGTCTGGGTAAGTCTGTTTTTTATAATTGGAGAGCGTTATATAAAGGTCGTCACGACGGTTGCGCGTGGCAATGAGCACCGAGATTCGCATAAATTGTTGACTTTTTAAAAGCCCCAAATTAGAGAATTATGCGGTTTCCTGCAAGGTTTGACGCGGGGATTGCCAAAATTTTTCGTAATTTTACAGCTTTAAAAACATAATTGCAACCGACTTTTACCAAGGAGAAATAGAATGTACGGCAAATTTGGGGACTTTTTAAAAAATGAAATTCAGTCAATAAAAGACAGTGGCCTATATAAATCCGAACGCATTATCACGACACCACAAGGCGCGGCAATTCACGTAGAAGGTACTGAAAACGAAGTTTTAAACTTCTGCGCTAATAACTATCTCGGTCTTTCCTCCCACCCTCGCGTCATTGAAGCGGCGAAAGAAGCACTTGACTCACACGGCTACGGAATGTCGAGCGTGCGTTTTATATGCGGAACGCAGGATATTCACAAGCAGCTTGAGGCGAAGATTGCGGAATTCTGCGGTACAGACGATACAATTTTGTATGCAGCTTGCTTTGATGCTAATGGTGGCGTTTTTGAACCACTTTTAAATGAGGTTGATGCAATTATTTCAGATTCGCTGAATCACGCTTCTATTATTGATGGTGTTCGCCTATGCAAAGCAAAACGCTACCGTTACGAATCATGTAATATGGGGCACCTGGAAGAGCAGTTGCAAAAAGCAGTTGCCGACGGCGCGCGTTTTAAAATTATCGCTACCGACGCTGTTTTCTCGATGGATGGCACAATTGCGCCGCTTGATCAAATTTGTGACTTGGCTGACAAATATGAAGCTCTTGTAATGGTAGATGAATGCCACTCGATGGGCTTTATGGGCAAGCACGGGCGAGGAGTTATCGAGTACGCAAACGTAATGGGACGCGTGGACATTATCACCGGAACGCTCGGTAAAGCGCTCGGCGGTGGTATCGGCGGCTTCACGACTGGCCGTAAGGAAATTATCGAAATGCTTCGCCAGCGCTCACGGCCGTATCTTTTTAGCAATTCGATTCCTCCATCAGTTGTCGGTGCATCTATCGCTGTTTTTGATTTGCTTTCAGAGACTACTGAACTTCGTGACACACTTGAGGAAAACACAAAATATTTCCGTGAAAGAATGGGGGCGCTTGGCTTTGACATCAAGCCTGGAACCCACCCGATTTGCCCGGTGATGCTGTATGACGCACGCCTGGCGCAGGATATGGCTGCCGAGCTTTTAAAAGAAGGAATCTACGTTATCGGCTTCTTCTACCCTGTTGTGCCGAAGGATTTGGCACGGATTCGCGTTCAGATTTCAGCAGCGCACACGCGCGAGCATTTGGACAAAGCGATTGCCGCTTTTGAAAAAGTTGGCCGTAAACTTGGTGTTTTAAAAAGGGAAACGGAAGCTGCATAATGGAAAAATTTAAAAAAATCGGTGTCATCGGCGCCGGAACGATGGGGCGCGGTATAGCGCTTTCATGCATCCAGGCGAAGTATGAAACAATCATTTTTGACATACAAGAATCGAATACAAAAGCCGCGCAAGATTATATTTATACGCAGCTTTTAAAAGCTGTTGAAAAAGGAAAATCAACGAATGAGGAAGCGACGGCAGCTAAAAATCTTTTAAAAATGTCGAATGACATCGGGGATTTGGCAGGCTGCGATCTAGTGATTGAAGCAATTATCGAAGATTACAGCGTGAAAAATGAGGTGTTTGAAGGGCTGGAGCTTGTCGGCATTAGTGATGATGCGGTGATAGCGACGAACACTTCTTCCCTTTCGGTTAATTCGCTTGCAGCGTCTTTAAAAAATCCTGATCGGTTCGTCGGATTGCATTTTTTCAACCCGGCGCATATTATGAAGCTGGTGGAAATTATCCAGGGTGCGCGAACCTCTGATGCCGTTGTCCAGCGCTGCTTTGATTTTATAAAATCGCTTGGCAAATCGCCGGTAATTGCGAAAGACGTTCCCGGATTTATCGTGAACCGCGTGGCACGGAATTATTATAATGAAGGAATGCGCATCGCTACTGAAGGTATTGCGGAGCCGGAACAGATTGACCGGCTGATGAAAAGTGTGGGCTTTAAAATGGGGCCTTTTGAGCTGATGGATTTAATTGGCAACGACGTAAATCTGGAAGTGACGAAATCTGTATGGGCACAGTATTTCAATGAGCCGCGGTTTGCTCCGAGCCTGATGCAGCAGCAGGTAGTGAACGCACGAACGTATGGGAAGAAAAGCGGGCGCGGGTTCTATGATTATTCCGACGAAAAGAAAAGCTAGGTTTTAAAAGTTTTTAAAAGCAATTCCAACCCGCCTTTTTTTTCGTATATCTGCGGCGGGTTTTGTTTTTTAATGAATTACAGTTTTTAAAAGGTTCATGATCTCTGTTGGCTTTTCTGCTCCCGATTTTGTTTTAAAAGATTCCGAGAATAAGGATTTTGTACTTTCTGCATTGCGCGGAAAGTTCGTTTTACTGCTGTTTTACCCGTATGATCACGGCTTTTTCTGCACTCGGCAGTTTTGTGAATACAGGGACGACTGGCAAGAATTTAAGGAACGGAATATTGTTGTGATGGGCATCAATTCGGGTTCGCCGGAATCACACAAAGATTTTAAAGATAAATATTTGCTACCCTTTCCTTTGCTTTCCGACAGCGACAGTGCAGTATCAAAAAAATATGGTGCGTATTACCCTTTGGCGGGAATTTCTATGCGTGCGTATGTATTGATATCGCCAGAGGGAAAAATCCTGTACGCGAAATCCGAACTTTTTCCGGTTTTAAAAAAGTCGCTTAAAGACCTCATCGCCATCGTGGACAAGTGTATGTTAGCTTTTAAAAACGCAGCATGAATTACGGCCTTATTACCTTCATAGCGCGACGGCTCACGCAGTCTTTTAAAAAAGAACGCTTCATCCGTTTTACAAAAGGCGTGGCGCTCATAAGCGTAATGCTGGGTTCGATGGCGCTTATAATCGCGCTTTCGGTACTGGAAGGCTTTGACAATTCTCTACGCGAAAATGCCGCAAAATTCACCTCTCACATTCAGTTTAAAACCGTTCGACGCCAGCCATTTGATGCCGACCAGCCAAAGTTTAAAAATCTGACGAATGCAATTCCGCTTGTAAAAGCTGCTGCGCCAAATATTGAACGCGAAGGCCTGGTGCGGGCTTTTAAAACGGTAGAAGGCGTGTATATCCGCGGGATAATCCCCAAAAATGAAATAACGGGTTTAAAAAACAACCTTGTTGAAGGGAAATTTGAGTTCCCGTCCGATACGGCAAATACCGTCATTGTTGGCCGGAAACTTGCGCGAAAACTCGGCATTTCACTTGGGGATTCCGTGCTGCTGACGACAATTTCCGAAGATGCAGCTGTGGAAGAAGCCGGAGAAATTCCTGCGCCAACTTTTGAATATTTCACTGTACAGGGAATTTACGAAACGGGCATGGCGCAATATGACGATGTGTACATGTACGTTCCCTTTAAAACGGCCTCGCGCATTTTCCAGTACCCCGAAAATTCAGCGACGTCATATGACGTTGTTTTAAAAAATGTGAATGATGCTCCGGCTGCTTTGCGGCAGATTGAAGATTACGTTGGCTACCCGTTTTATGGCATGACAATATTTGAAATTCATGGCTCGATGTTCGCATGGATCGAACTGCAAAAACAGCCGATACCGATCGTGCTTGGCCTGATCTCCATCGTCGCTGTTTTTAATGTGCTGACAACGCTCCTCATATCTGTTGTTGAAAAAACGCACACAATCGGCATATTGCGCTCGCTCGGAATGCCATCAGGCGGAATTTTAAAAATATTCGTAATGCAGGGAATTTCCATCGGGCTGGTTGGTACGTTGTCGGGTTGTGCGCTGGGGTTTCTTCTGTGCTGGCTACAGGATACATTCCACATTATACGCCTACAGGGCGACATTTATTTCCTCGATACGCTGCCTGTGGCTTTTAAAAGTATTCATTATATCATCGTTATTTCCACTTCTCTTTTTCTTTCCTTTTTGGCAACTCTGGTTCCGGCGTGGATAGCAGTACGGATTTCGCCGGTAAGGGCGCTGGTTTTTAAATAGAGTTTCTTACCGTGTAAAAAACTTTTTTTAAAAAGAATATTCTATTCCATCTCTGGCACTAAGTTCTGCGTCTTCAAAGCTTTTTATATTATAGTGATAATCTGCAAAGAAAGAAGTTTGTTCTGTAAGATTTATAGTTGCACATTACCCTATATTTACCATCGATGAAACAATATTTCTTTCAGGCACAATAGCCTGACTCCCCTTTCCTGATATTCATACAGCATGATAAATCCCGCTCCAATGCCACCACTAATTGCAAATTTGAGCTTTTGTTCAGTCTCATAAACAATATGCTCATAGGTGATAAAGTATGATTGCCACTTGATCTTCTGGTTAATTACCTCACTATCATTAAGGACAAAATGATTAAAATCCGACATTAGATACAATGCTTCACCAAAAGAAAATCAATCTCCCGCGCCAACACCGTAATCAATTGAAAATGGTTCGAATTGACCTTCGCCTTTTACTATAGCTTTTGAATGAATGTTGTGCCTATTTCCCCAGTACAAATACAGATGAGCTATCCTGCATACAGAGGATAACCTACTACAAAAAATAAAGATTAGAAATTTTAGAATAACTATTTATAAAAATAATCATTCTTAAATAGAATCAAGTTTTTCAATTTCTTCTCCAATAAACTCTGGTGAATATCCACCACACTTGTAAAACCTGCCTACATTTCCACACTTCCCTTAAAAAATCTTTTTAAAAACCCTATAATCTGCTCAATTTCCGATTTGGCACGCTCATTGTAGTTCTGTTTGCAAAAGAAGACTTTCTTTTAAAATTACGATACCATAATGAACCCGTACATCTACAAAAACGCATCACAGGGCGACGACGCAGCAAAGCAGGAGTACATGCGGCTTGCTGATGAAATATTAAATAAATCTACTGCCGGCAAATCTCTGTCAGCGCATCCCGAGTTGCTAGCAAAATTATCTGCTATCTCTACTCTACAAGATATGACGGAAGATCTCTACCCTGCTCTTTCCGAGATTTTCGCCTTTTTGCTGTCGGCTGACGCAGATTCAACACAAATATCGCAGGTCCAGGGAAATGGTTAAAGAACTGTACACTGCTGCCCTTGGGATGGTACCTCAACAGGCTAAGCTTGAGTCAGTGGCGAATAATATTGCTAATGCTAATACAGCGGGTTTCAAAAGGGAATCAATTTTCGAGCGCTCGCTGATTAATGCCCAGCAGAATCTCAGTAATGCAAAAGGCGATGTGGAGATGGCCGATTTGCCACTTGGAGCCTTCACGGATTTTGCCTCGGGCAATCTTGAAAAAACAGGCAATCCGCTTGACCTTGCACTTGCAAGTGACGGTTTTTTCCGGTTAGAGGATGAGGACGGCAATGAATTTCTGACGCGCGCCGGTCATTTTCTCCTACGTCCGGACGGTAACGTGGTAACGCCTGATGGCAAAATGCTGATGAGCTCTGGTGGCCCGCTTGTCATCCAGTCAAGCCAGCCGGGACAAGGCCCTAATATGACTTCAGGCGAATCAGGTTCATTCTCCATCAAGATCGCGCAGAATGGCGAGGTGATCGCTGATGGACAGGTAGCAGGAAAAATTGACGTTGTAACAGTAGAAAATCCTGACACGCTCAAACGAGAAGCCGGAACATGTTTTACGATGAGTGATGAAACAATTTCTGAAACACCAGAAGATGGTAAAGTAACAATCCGCCAAGGTTATGTCGAAGCGTCCAACGTTAATATTATTCGTGAAATGGTTGAGATGATTGAACTACAAAGGGCATTTGAGCTCGGGCAAAAAACAATTCATATCAATGACGGAACAATTGATAAATCTATCGAAATGGGACGAGTGCATTAATTTTTTAAAGGATTATTAAAAGGAAAAGTTTAAAAGGGAATTTACCTACAACTGCACGGACGCACTACTTTTTTATAAAAGCCATGGATAAAACACTACGCACCGCTTCCACCGGACTTTCAGCGCAACAGCGCTACGTGGAGATAATTTCTAATAACCTGGCAAACGTCAATACAACGGGCTACAAAAAAGTGCGGCCGGAATTCCAGGATCTGCTGTACGAAACGATCAAAACCGCAGGCAATACTCAGCGTACCGGATCTGAACCACTCAATGACATACAGATTGGTTCTGGTACGGAGCTTGTAGCTACGACGAAACAATTCTCTCAGGGTGACCTTTCGCAGACAAATAACCCACTGGATTTTGCTATCAGTGGTGAAGGCTTTTTTATGGTTCGCAGGCCGGATAATTCCATCGCTTACACACGCGACGGCTCATTCCAGCTCGACCGCAACGGGCAGCTTGTTACATCGCAGGGGTATATCCTTGAGCCAGGAATGATTATCCCCGACGACACACGTGAAATTACGATCTCCCGCGACGGCGTACTGACGGTAAAGACGGACGCAAATATCGAAGAACAGATCGTTGGACAGATCGAGCTGGCGCGCTTTTTAAACCCAGCCGGCCTCAATTCACTGGGTGATAACCTTTACCAGGAAACCGGCGCGAGCGGCCAGCCGATCATCGAGCAGGCAGGTGTAAATAATACCGGAGAGATAATCCAAGCGCATATCGAAGCCTCTAACGTAGACCTAGTGCAGGAAATGGTGAATATGATCGTAGCACAACGTGCGTATGAGCTCAATTCTAAATCTGTAAAAACTGCGGACGAAGTTCTAGGCATAGCGACAAATCTAAAACGCTAACTCTTTTAAAAACCTGGTATGAAAAACTTTTTAAAAATATTCCCTATCACTCTGGCAATACTACTCTATCCTGCTTTTCAAAGCATGTCGCAGGCGCAGTTCTCCGGTGAGCGTTTGCATGAGGCAGTTCGCAGGTACGCCGAAAAAGTTTTAAAAGAGTATGATACCGAAATAGTTTTAAAAAGGGGAATTCCTGACCAGTATTTTAAAGAATCGGGCGTCACAGCGCGTATTTCCGGTGATGAGTCCTCCATTCTAACCTTACAAAAAGTCAGACTGGAATTTGTGCTTAATGAACGCGTCATTAAAAATATTGATATTCCGCTCCAGGTGAAGGTTTTTAAAAAGCTTGCCTGCGCTGTTCGCGAATTGCCTCGGGGAACAGTTCTTAAAGAAACCGACATCATATTTTTAAAAAAGGATGTTTCCCTAATCAATGAGCAAGATATTCCTCAGCAGGAATTACTTATCGGCCAGACGATCATCAGGCCAGTAGCCAAAAGCGGTATCATTGCGAGCAATTGCGTAATGACATCGGGCGGCATAAAGCGGAACAATGTTGTGACACTCGTAGTAAATATCGGGGGGGTTTTCATTACCACCACAGGCAAGGCGCTGAATGACGCAGGTGTCGGAGAGTCCGTCCGCATTAGCCGTGACAATGGAATGGGAACAGTGATTGGCAAAGTGGCCCATGATGGAACAGTACTAGTTTCAGCGCGATAGATGCACGAAGCTTTTAAAAATAATTATTAAGATTGAAAAATCGAGATTAGCCATGGCACAGGATACATTTAAAAAACTCAGGTTTGTGTTTGGGATTGCAATAGTTATTGCCATACTTACAGCAGCTATTCCCGTCAATGCACAGTTCATCCAGAATAGTTCCCGTTCCCTTTTTTCCGATGTGAAGGCGTATAAGGAAGGCGATGCGATTACGATCTACATTATGGAAAATGTGGAAGCGAATAATGACGCTGCCACATCCCAATCCTCCTCCACCTCTGTCGGGGTACAAGGTCAGGTGGACGTGAATGGTAATGGCGGTAGTATAAGCGGGTCGTTGGGAACGGAAAACAATTTCCGCGGACGTGGGGCCACCTCCCGGAACGAGCGATTACGCGCGCGCCTGAGCGCAAAGATCATGGGCGTGGAGCCAAATGGCAATATGCTTATTGAAGGAAAGCGTACGACGAAAGTGAACGGCGAAATGCAAACGATTACTGTTACAGGCCTTGTTCGCCCAGTTGATGTGCAGAGCGATAACAGTGTGTATTCTTATAATATATCCGACCTTACTCTGATTTATGAAGGTGACGGAACACTCACGAAAACACAGGAACCCGGACTCATTACAAAATTCATCCGTATCCTTTTTTAAAAGTTTTCCCTGTTAACGTTCTAAAAGCAGTTTTTAAAACGTTACTTTTTAAAATTACCATGAAGACGCTTCACCACATTCCTCATTTAAAAAAACTCGTTGCGGTGGCAATGACAGCTCTTCTGCTCATACCACAGGCCGAAATGCAGGCAGCCCGTTTAAAAGATATTGCGACAATTGAAGGTGTGAGCGGAACCCAGGTAATTGGATATGGACTGGTGACAGGTTTGGCGAATTCAGGAGATACGCAGCGCTCAACATTTACCATTCAGTCAGTAACAAGCATGCTGAAGCGTTTCGGTATCACTGTTCCACAGACAAACCTACGCACACGAAATGTTGCGGCGGTAATGGTAACGGCGACAGTGCCGACTTTTTTGAAACCAGGTGCGAAATTTGACATCCAGGTGTCATCGATGGGTGATGCTGAATCGCTCCAAGGCGGTGTATTGCTGATGACCCCTCTTTCAGCAGCAGATGGCGCAGTAATGGCAATGGCACAGGGGGCACTTGTTGTAGGCGGATATAATATCAGTTCTCTTGGTTCTAAGGTAGGCCGTAATTCTGTTACAATGGCGCGCATTCCGTCAGGAGCGATTCTTGAGCAGGAAATTCCCGGTAAATTTGTGAACAACCAGCAGATCAGGATCCTCCTTCGTGATCCCGATTTTACAACTGCAAACCGCACTGCACAGGTGATCAACAGTCGTGTACCTGTAGTTGCAAACGGGGCAACTGCGCTAGATGCAGGCACTATTGAAGTAAAATTACCACAGGGCATCACTCAGCCGCAGACGATGGAGCTTATCACTGCAATCGAAGCGCTTGATATTACAACCGACCAGATCGCAAAAGTCGTTATCAACGAGCGTACAGGAACAATTGTCGTTGGCGGAAATGTACGGATACTTCCTGCTGTCATTGCGCAGGGCGGACTTGACATACAAGTGCAACGCAATGTCATGATATCGCAACCACCTCCTTTCAGCGGTGGCTCAACGCAGACTGCCGAAACAGCAAATGTGCAAGCGCAGGAAGAAATGAACCCGCCGGTGGCCTTCCAGGTAGATGGCGCCACGGTACAGGACATGGCACGAGCCCTTACAGCTTTAAAGGTTTCACCACGTGATCTTATCGCCATTTTCCAGGCTTTAAAAGAAGCAGGTGCGCTTCAGGGAGAATTGGTAATTCAGTAAGATTCGTTTTTTTACTAAGAGTAATCATCTTTTATAAGTTCAACAGGTATTGATCTCCTAAACATTTATCAATAAGTATGAATGATTTTCCGGGAATATCACCACAGCAAACCTCTTCATCGCTTGAAGAAGCACGGCTGAATGCACTTGCCCGGACAAAATCTACGGACAAATCAAAGCTAACCGACGAACAAAAAGCCGAACATTTAAAGGCGGCACGGGGCTTTGAATCAATGTTTGTGCACATGATGCTGAAGCAGATGCGCGAGTCCATGCTCAACAGCAGCAAGGAAAACGGCGATGAGGAAGGCGATATGAGCTTTGGGGCTGATACGCTCGGTGGATTTGCTGACATGCAGTTTTCCGATCAAATAGCGCAGACCGGGCGCGGCATGGGAATCGCCGACATGGTATATAAATCACTTACTGGCGAGGAAATACCAAAAAAAATTGTGGAGATTACAAGGCCTATTGAATTCTTACACAAAGCGATTTCTCATGGTAATGATAAACCTGAACTTGTAAAAAATACAGAGAAAATTGTACCAACAGCACAATTTTTAAAACCAATACAGGACATTACGTCCGTTCTACCCATGGAAGCGCCGAAGGGTAATTTCATGAACCGTGTACAAGACAGGATTGCGCCTTTTGAAAATATAATCCATCAAGCATCAGAAAAATTTAACGTTCCGGTGAATCTGATCAAAGCTGTAATAACAGCAGAATCTGCTGGTAAAGCAACGGCTGCATCGCCTGTAGGTGCAAAAGGTCTAATGCAGCTCATGGACGGCACTGCACGGGAAATGGGCGTACAGAATTCGCTTAATCCTGTTGAAAATATCCTTGGCGGCACAAAGTATTTGCGTAAAATGATGGACACATTTAAAGGAAATCTTGAACTGGCGCTCGCGGCTTATAATGCAGGCCCGGGTAACGTACAGAAATACGGTGGGATCCCTCCTTTTAAAGAAACGCAGGCATATGTGCGCCGCGTGAAGGGTTATCATGAGACATACAATGCAGATTCGTTTTGAAAGTTTAATTGAAAGATATAAAAATTGCAGCACACTTTTTCGATATATATACGGCGTATTTCAGGGAGAAAATAATGCATATTCTGGATGAATTACTGACACTACTCGAACACGAAAAATCTCTTTTAAAGGAAATGGTTGCTCTTGCCAGCAGCCAACAGGAAGCACTCATTAAGTTTAAAGCCGATGAAAGTGAGGAGCTTGCAAATTACCAGCTTCAGGTGGCAGAAGTTTTAAAACAGACCGAGGAACGTCGTCTGAAAGCGCTGATGAATTCTATGCAGCTCACCCGCCGTGAGGCAAGCTCGATGACGATCAGCTCTTTAAAAGAATCTCTTACGGGTGAGCGTATCGGAAATTTGTCGGCGATGCAGTTGGAGTTGCGCAACCTGACACATGAACTTCACCAGATCAATTTAACAAACCGTGTTCTGGCACATCGCGCGCGTACATCCATTCAAGAAATTCTATCCGTATTCAATAGCGATGGTGTTCGCGTGTGCAACGTCACTGTCTAAGTATAGTAAAAATAAGGATACCTCTAAAAACACACTGTTTTAAAAGCATTCTTCAATTAAAGGCGGTACCACAATGGCTGGATTCAGTTCACTCGAAATAGCAAAGCGCGCGCTCTCAGCTCAGCGCTACGGACTTGACGTCACGAGCAATAACATTGCCAATGTCAATACGCCGGGTTTTGCGCGGAAACAAGTGGTGATGACGGAAACGACTCCACAGCCAATCAATCAGGGTTTTCTCGGTACGGGTGTTGTGGTGGACCGTATAAAGACATTTCGTGAGGAGTTCCATGACCGCGAGATCCGCAATACAATGTCACGCCAGGCAGCGTACTCAGCTGATGACCGGACACTTGCTCGTATCGAAACTGCATTCGGCGAACCAACGGAGTTTGGGCTTGACTTTTCGATTAATAAGTTTTTCAGTTCTTTCGAGTCGCTCAGCAACGAGCCAGAAAACATGATCCGTCGCCAGGAGGTTTTAAACGCTGCAGGTACCCTTGCGGAAAACTTTAACAATATTGGGCAGAACCTGCAAAACCTTCGCCGGGAAACAAAGAATACAATAACAAATTCTGTTGATACTGTTAACCAGCTTTTACAGAATGTTGCCTCACTAAACCGTGAAATTACAATCTCGCAGATCACTGATCCAAACTCTTCATCTGCGCTGATTGATCAACGGATCCAGCGGCTGGAAGAACTCTCTAAGCTGACAAATGTAACGGTGAATTTCGATGATAAAAATATTGCAAGTATTTCAATAGGCGGGCACAATGTTGTTAATGACGTGCGCGCGGTAACGCTACGTTCCGGTGAGAATGTTGATGCTCTCACAGGTGAGGTCACGGCTGTTATCTCAATGCTCGATGCACAGGGAAATCCTGTTGGCACGATTCAGCCATCAGGTGGCGAACTTTCAGCGCTTTTAAAACACTACAACGTGACACTCGACGACCGTGATTCAAGCAGTGGTTATTCTGCATTCCGTGAATTAAATTCTATTGCTGATACGCTCGTCACGCGCATTAACGCGCTCAGTGTTACAGGCTACGGCTTGGACGACTCTACCGCTCCCCCACCGGCACGCAATTTTTTTACACCAGCCGCACCCGGCGAAAGCATTACAGCACTCACGTTTAACGTCTCATCAGATATTTCAGGAAATGCGAGAAATATTCCGATGTCGGCTGCTCCGGGCGAACCAGGCAATAATGAGATAGCACGTAGGATAGCACGTGTTGGGCAGGACGACAACTTTTTAAATGGGATGAATCCTGCGCAATCATACGGAAAATTGCTCACAAAAGTTGCCTCGATAGGACAAGAAGCAGTCAATGGCATTAAAACGTCAGATCTCGTTTTTACGCAGCTCAATGCGCAGCGCGAATCGGTCATAGGTGTAAACCTTGATGAAGAAGCGATGAATCTGATCCGTTTTCAAAAAGGATTTGAAGCGGCGGCTCGTGTTGTAAATATTACGAATGAACTGCTTGGCACGCTTATCAATTTAGGACGGTAATTATTAAAAAGAGGATTATAAAAGGAGATTTTCTCTAAAGTCCAAAACTCTTTAAAAGCGGGTAATTTTAAAAAGCGGTATAACTATGAGAATTACGACGAACTCTACTTTCACAGCGTATCAGCGGAATATCACTGATACGCAGCAGCGTATTGACCGTACAAACCAGCAGATTACTTCGCAAAAACAGATGATCCGCCTGAGTGATGATGCTGTGCGCCTTGGTGAAATTCAGGACTTGAATTCAATAATTGACCGCAATGCCAGCTATAACAAAAATCTCGAGGAAGCTATCACAGAGCTAATGAATACGGAAGAACACTTGGAGAGGTTCGCCAATACAGCTGATAGCGCACGGTTAATCGCTCTTGATGCTGCAAACCCTACCAATTTTGACAAAGCACCTGTTTTTGCACGGCAGCTTCGTGATGTTCTTGATGACCTCGTGAATCAGGCAAATGCGGACTTTAACGGAAGGTTCCTTTTTGGGGGTACAAAAACCACAAGCGCTGCTATCACACCTGTAGCACCAGAAACAACAAATCTCCCGTTTGAAATAATCACAGAAGCTGCAACTCCGGCTAACCCTTCAGGCCTACGGGTAGCCTTTAAAGGAAATAATGAAACCCGCACGATCAACCGTAGTGCATCAGCCACAGAACCTGTTAACATTACGGCTCTGGAGGCATTTGGAACGGGGGGGAATGAAGTTTTTCAAAATATTATTAATGCCTACAATACTCTTGCTTTTAATAGTGACGGCTCAGCGCGTACTTCCACTGATAAGCTGACTGAAAGCGAAACTGTACTTTTACAGAATGCTGTAAAGGGTTTGAGTACCTCTTTTGACAGCGTGTCAGAGGCAACTGCCCGGACAGGCAGCCGTATCAGTCGCCTTACTGCAATTACTGAACAAATGACGGAAGAATCCTTCCGTTTAAAAGTTTTACGTTCAGAGCGTGAGGATACAGATATTGCGGCGGCTTCAATAGCTTTGAGGAAGGATGAAATGTCGCTCCAATATTCACTACAAGTTGGTGCGAAGCTCTCGCAGCAGTCTCTACTTGATTTTATCCGGTAGTTTTTAAAAGACTATTATTTTTTGCAAATTCGCATGCTGGGAACAGGTTTATGGCCGTTCCCATTCTTTTTAAAAAGCATTACCGCCTTCATGAAAAAAAACAGTTCGCTCATCGGCATAGCAATTGGTTTCGCAGCGATTTTTGGTGCCTTCTGGCTGGAAGGTGGGGCATTCCGCTCGCTGTTTCTTATTCCGGCAATGCTTATTGTACTGGGAGGCACATTTGCAGCAGCCATCACAGGAAGCTCACTCGAACACTTTTTAAAAATACCCGAACTAATGCGCACTGCTTTTTTTCCAAAGGTATATTCGCGCAACGATATCATTAATCAGGTTATTTACATTTCATCGGTAGCGCGACGCAGTGGCCTTATTGGTCTGGAAAAACATTTAAAGGAAGTTGAGCATCCTTTTTTAAAAAAACTTTTCCAAACGTGTGTGGATGGTGCTGAACCTGAAGTTGTTATGCATGTGGCAGAAACAGAAATTGATTTTCTAACCGCCCGACACCAAGCAAATATCGGGCTATTTACAAAAATGGGCGGTTATTCGCCAACGATGGGAATTATCGGGACGGTAATGGGACTGATCTCCACTCTTGCTGCCGCGGGCGGCGATCCAAATGAACTGATCCGCCACATCGCATCAGCATTTATTGCAACGCTCTGGGGAATTTTTATGGCCAATATCGTGTGGCTGCCAATAGCTGATAGACTGAGAATGCTTCACAATGAAGAAGTACTTCTCATGCAGATCATTGCCGAAGGTGCACGCGCTGTACAGCTCGGGCAGACGCCGTCAGTAATCAGAGCAAAGCTTGCCAGCGCTCTTCCGCCGCATGACCGTATCGATATGGGTGGTACCGCTACCTCGAAAAACACCACACTACGACCTGAACATTCATAAAAGTATCTATCTCATTACTATACATACCCTGTTGATGCTCCCCTGCCCTGTGGCCAAAAGAAAAACACTGAAACTCAATTCACCTGCTGGATCAGATGTTTTAAAAACTCCCGGCATTTGACATCAATTAAATAACGTCTACACTGGCTCACCTCGAACATTATAGAGTTTCAGGGGCTATACCGCCCTTTATTTCAATGGAAAATTCTATTTCAATATTTTTCCCCGTCACAGAATTCGGATTAATCTGCTGTAATGCTGTCTGAAATTCACTGATACGTACCAAGTGCAAATCACCTGCCCACACATCTTTGACAATTACTCTGGTCTTTTCTACGGTAACTATCCTGCACTTTTTCTCTGTTGAAATTTCTTCTTTGTTTAATTCCGCAAGCTTTAAAAGCAAATGATCACCTGTTTGCTTGTATGCCGTCAGCCCAAAAGCTATTTCGCAGCTGGCTATTGGCGTTTTACCACTTACTTCTATGAGCAGTTCACCATTTAGCTGCGCTGCTGTGATGCCCCAGTTAAAAATTTTGCCTTGTTTAGTGAACTGAAACACCCCTGCATCGAAAAGAATTGTAGCTTTACAAGAAGTGATCCCTTCTAAATTCTCACTTTGTAAAAACAGTCCAACTGTGTGGACTCTCGTGGCTCAAGCTCACCTTTGTTAGCTTTAATGCTGCTACAATTATTTCTTTATCTTTCACTTTGCGTTGTAGAGCCTTAGTGTTTCACAGCCAGAAGCATTGCGCGCTGTCACGTAATATATACCGCTTTGTAAAGCCGTGATGATAGGGTTTTGAATATTTGAATCTGATAAGCCCGTTGCTGATCTCTAGCCCCACGATACATTTTTTTCATCACTTACAGCTGGTATCTCAGCCCTTTTGCTTGTGCAAAGTACAAGTTCATTTATTGTTAGCTGAGGGGATTGTAAAACTGTCATTCGTTCAGAATCACGTAGCACATAAGAACTGTCCCCTGATAGCTACCTTCACAAAGTAGGTGGTTGTTTATTCAGGTGGGCTGCAGGGTTGTAAACGTTCAGATCAGAAAGTACTGCTGCGGCGTCCATTTGTAAAAAACGACTTGATTGCTGAAAGATGAATACTACTATCCATGCAAACAGAAGCATCTTCAAGGAGAACTTCCTTCTTTTGTTAGAGCAAGCTAGTTTCTTAAAAGAGTATGCACTTTTAAAAATTACATCTGTCTTTTGAAAAAGAAAACTGTTTTAAAAACAAAAAAGCAGATTTTTTTAAAAGAGCCCGCTTTGGGACTGTTATAATAATAAGAATAGCCCGGAAATCTACCGGACAAAAGTAACAAGCCGGGTAATTGTGATCTGTCCCGTGGTCATCTTTAAAAAATACGTACCTGAAGCAATATCGCCGGAATAAATGGATGCTTCGTATTCACCTGCTTTCATTTCTCCCTGCGCAACCGTTTTTAAAAGCACACCGTGCACGTTATAAAGGCCGAGCATAGCAAAGCCACCAAGCCCGAGAGAATATCGAACAGTCGCATAACCGCCTGTTTCTACTACAGGACCTGCCCCATAAAGCGCAGTTTGAAACGAACCGATATTTACCAACCGGAGGTTGCCTCCGCAAACTTCATTGACCGAAAGAGGAATTCCGGATGACATCAGCACACGGCAAAACTGGGAGTCAGGAGGGGTCTCACTCACATCCAAGATAGTAAGAGAAAGACTATCTGAATCTTTTTCAGCAAGATAGCCAGTAAGCTCTAATTCAGCGACAGCTTCCGTTAGCGGTGTATCGCCCCAGGCTTTTACGAGGTATCGACCGGGTGCTTCATACCTTCCTGCTATCCACCATGATGCATCTACACTAGTTTTAAAAACAGGGTTGTCAGGTGTTATTTTGAATATTTTTTCATCATGTTCTATCGCCAATGTTATAGACCTGATCCCATCAGGGGTATTTTCAGCTTGAATCGTCACGAGTGCTTTAATACTTTCTCCCGGATCAATAGCTTTTTTTGGAGTTGTAAGTGAAACCTTAATCTTTTCGCCCGGCAGTGCGTTCACCCGAACAGTTTTTGTAGTAGAGCAACCCGCTTCATTCGTGACAGTAACATTATATTCAGAGATATCAATTGATGCTGTCACAACTGGTCTGGCTATATTTGGGTCACTTAGCCCGAAAGATGGATTCCATTGATATCGATAATTTCCTGCTCCGGTATCATCAAGAATTTCAAGAAAAAGTTCTGCAACACCTCCTTCACACAATGCGGTGTCTCGAATAGTGAATTGAGGGGGTTCCGTCACAGTAATGGTCATCGAATCAAGTGCTGAACAGATACTTCCCTGGTCAGGTATCATTAGGTAATATGTGGTTGTTTCTGAAGGGGATGCCTTTGTACGAATTACGTTGGGATCAGAAAGACCAGTATCCGGAGTCCACCGGCACTGGAGGCCTGCATATGCTTCAGCGCCAATCACTACACTATCACCCCGGCAAAGCATTATATCTTCACCGGCAGCATTCAGCGGTGGCATACGAATATCCACAAAAACATACGCTGTATCTTTACAATCATCCCCTCCTGAGACAATTACTCTGTATCGCATCGGTTCGACGGGTGTGCAAACCACAGAATTACCAGAAGTAGTATTTAAACCTTCAGAGGGACTCCATTCGTAGGTACCACCCCCTGCTGCCAGCAGAACAATGCTGCCTCCGGGACAAACAGATGTATCCGGTGAAACAATTGCTGAGACAGAGCCA
>DASPKH010000328.1:0-6627 GCA_035628175.1 Patescibacteria group bacterium | reverse complement strand
TACTTGCCTGTAATGTTGCGGCAGTATAGGTAGCTGTTGTATTGGGGCATACAGCTGTTGGTCCGGAAAGAGATGGCGCTGGACGAGGGTTAACAGTGATTGTGACCGGTTGTGAAGTTGCAGAGCACCCGTTAGTGTCTGTCACCCTGACAGAATACTGACCTGATTGCGCGACTGTGATTGTCGAAGTTGTAGCACCATTAGACCATAAATAGGCAGAATAAGTGCTTCCTGCATCGAGGAGCGCGGTTTCGCCGAAACAGAGCGATGTCTTACTTGTTGCTATAGTTGGCATCGGTAGGGGCTGTACTGTGACAACAACAGATGCAGTACCAATACAACCATTTGCATCAGTGACAGTTACTGTATATTGTGTGGTTTCCTCGGGAGAAGCTGTCGGTGTCGCCGAAGTTGTAGAATTTAAGCCTTGTGCAGGTGACCAGAAATAAGAATATGGTGGCTGCCCTGCTGTGGCAATCCCGCCAATCTGAGTGCTGCTGCCAGAGCATATATTTCTGTCAGTTCCGGCGACAGCCTGCGGATTGGAAAAGACTGTAACGTAATTCGTTTTTGTTATTGTACCAGATCCACTTGCGTTCGTGACGACAAGTGTAGCAGAATAAGTACCTGGATTTTGAAATGTTACTGTAGGATTTTGTAGTGTTGAGGTTATTCCATTACTAAATGTCCAGAGCCAGCTTGTCGCACCCCCGCTTCCATCAGTGAATTGAACCGTTAAAGGGCTACAACCGGATAGAGGGGTTGCGCTAAAATTTGCTACAGGAGCGCTAATGGAACAGCTTGCATCAGTCAGCGGCACCATTGCTGCCGGGCCACATGAATTATTTACAATACTCCTCTCCATTACGGCATTTCCACCCGCTATATCACTGGCAATATTTACTGCGCGGAGGTCCGTTCCATTAGCAATCGCAAAGTGCATCACCCGACCCGGTGCTATAATATGTCCAAGCTGGTGTGCATGGCCAATTTCGTGTGTTGCTACGGATTGAAAATCATACTGATTTTGCGATGTGGTACCCGGTCCGAAATTCCAGCCGCCTCCAGGAGCAACAGCCTTATAGATCTGATCTACTTCTCGCAAATACCAGTTCAGCGGATTACCACAGCCTACCCTGTAGCTATAAGTAACTCCAAGTGTCCCAGTTGGTAATGCACAATTGCTATTGTCAAATGAAACCACATTAATATTATCAGAAACATTACAAGTCACACTGGTAGTCGAATTTGACAACCTGAAGTTAACGTATGTACCACAACGCCACGTCTGAAGTGCCCGTCGATATGCATCAGCGGCAGATGTATTTGAGGCAAAAGCTGAATTCATGGTAAATGTATAGCCCCCTGTAGTATTGCTGTCAACAAGGTCTATCACAGAGCGTGTCCCATTTTGTGCGGTTACATTAAGATGAGAATATGGAATAGTAAGGATGGATGTGGAAACGCCCTGCTCACCTGCGGAATTTGTAATACGGATTGTCCCTGTCCCAGCTTCCATTGGTACCCAGACCCGAATTTGTGTATTAGTCCACGACTGGATATGATTTGCTGGAGCCGGCACATAAGAAGTTCCGCCATTATCGGCATTTCGGAACTCAACTGTCCCAACTGTATTCCCAAAATCTGAACCATTTATAGTCAGTGTAGTAAATGTTCCTGCAGAGATTGTCGTAGGAGCAAACCCCGAAATGGAAGGAGCTAATATTCTGTCACTGTATGGCTTTTTATAATTACCAGCAGGGTTTGTAAAATCCGCAGATTTCTCACTAAAAAACCTTTGTCTTTCTTCGTTTTTTTTTAAATAGTTTTTTTGCTTTGTCAATACATTTATTTGCTTAAATATTTCTTCCGGCGATGAGTATTTTTTATAAGGGTCTTCTGCTTTTAAAAATCTATCATAGCGAATAATACCCTGCATCCCAGCCACGATAGTAAAGCGTTCGGGATTCGCTGAGATAAATTCCCCAGCCAGCTTTTTTAAAAAGAATATGCCACCTGTATTTTTTGAAATTATTACTCCTGGCACAACCTCTACTTGTTCGTTACCCACGATCCCCCCTTCCACCTGAATTTCTAAGTGCGGTACCGCAATATTCCCTTTTACAACAGAAAAAATTTCGATCAGATAAGAGGTGTAAATCATTGAGCGGCTTTTATTCCAATACGAGTGCTCATCAAGCACTTTACCCTCAACAATCAGCTCTGCCTCGTGAATGCGATCTGAGAGTGATACCTCGTACATCATGCATTGTGAGTAGGAAGTACTAGATAATACTACAAAAAGTAGAAGATGAACAATTATAGCTTGTATCAATTTTTTCATAGTTGAACCCCTGATTTAAAGATGCTAAACTCCGTTTTACAACCAGTTTTTAAAACGTTAGGTTTCAATCTTCGAAAAACAAAAACGCCCGCTTTTTCAAGCAGGCGTCTTTTGAGTATTATTCAGGGGTTGTTTTAAAGCTTATGCAGCAACGGCTTTTGACTTTATAGAAAGAGCCTCAGTTACTTTGTCAGCAGCTTCCTGTAGTGTCCCGGCTACAAGGAATTTCAGCCCGGAATTCTTTAAAATTTCCTGTGCTTCAATGGCATTTGTACCTTCAAGGCGAACAATTAGTGGTACGTTTACTTCTACCTGCTCAAGTGCCTTTAAAATCCCATTTGCTACCCGGTCGCAACGAACAATACCGCCAAAGATATTGATGAGTACGGCTTCTACATTTGGATCACTCATCATGATGCGGAAAGCATTCGCAATACGTTCTACATTTGCGCCACCACCTACATCCAAGAAGTTTGCCGGTTTACCGCCAGCAAGCTGGATAATATCCATCGTGCCCATCGCAAGCCCTGCACCATTTACCATACAGCCTACGTTACCGTCAAGCTTGATATAATTCAGGTTGTATTTTGACGCTTCGATCTCAATAGGCTCTTCTTCGCCAAGGTCACGAAGCTCTTTGTATTCGGGATGGCGATATTCTGCATTTGAATCAAAGCTTAATTTTGCATCAAGCGCAACAATTTTATTATCAGCACTTAAAACTAGCGGGTTGATTTCAAGCATTGCGCAATCAAGCTCTTCATAAGCGCGAACGAGATTTTTGATAAACGCAACAAATTCCTTTAAAGCTGAGCCGCTTAGTCCTAAGCCAAAGCCAAGGTTACGCGCCTGGTAATCCTGAAATCCCGCTACAGGGTCAATCTCCTCTTTTAAAATTTTCTCCGGCGTGTGCTCGGCAACTTCTTCAATTTCCACACCGCCTTCAGTAGAAACCATCACCATATTTTTTGAAGAAGAGCGGTCAAGCACGATGGAGCAGTAGAATTCTTTGGCAATAGCGAGGCCTTCCTCAATAAACATACGTTTTACGATGCGGCCTTCTGCTCCGGTCTGTACCGTTACAAGTTTATTGCCGAAAGTTGCTTTTGCGATCTGGTAAGCGCGATCAGCTACATCGCCGCCACGGATCACCGTTACACCGCGGACAGGTTTGCCGTCGATCATAAGTTTTTCGCCTGTTTGTGCATCTTCCACTTCGCCCTTACCACGGCCGCCTGCGTGAATCTGACTTTTTAAAACGATAGTTTCAATGCCTTTGCTTACAAAGTCGTGAAAGGCAATGCCACCTGCTTCTTCCGGCGAAAAAACCGGTTTGCCAAAAAGAACCGGTACGCCAAAATTGCGTAGAAGTTCTTTGGCCTGGTACTCATGAATATTCATTCGAATCTACTGTAAATAATGATAAATAATTGCTATGCAAGATATAAAAAGAAAATCCTACTATTAAGGATTCGTTCCTTTTTTCTGAGTTGATGTCGTTGTCCCTCCTTCTGAAGGTGTAGTAGTACCGGAGGCTCCGCCCGTCCCCTTTTTCTGTGTTGACGTCGATGTTGAGCCTTCTCCGCTGCCAGTTGTAGAGGCTCCTGTCCCTTTTTTCTGTGTGGATGTTGTCGTGCCGCCTGTTCCTGTGGTCGTGCCTGTTGAAGCAGGTTTCTTTGTTGTTGACTTGGAAGCGGCAGCTTTCGTCGAACCTGTTTTTGAAGCTCCAGTAGTAGCCTGGCCAGTTGTATTTCCGGTTTTTGCGGTAGTATCCAAAATGAGCGTGTCATTCTGTAACGGCATAAGTGTATCGGGAGTAACAGGAGTCACTTCCATTGGAATTTCTACAGGCTCAGGTGTTGGCTGCGGTACGTCATCAGTATTTCCAGAGCGCTCACATCCGGCTGTAAAAAGTGCTGCAATTAAGGATAAAGTTGCTGCTGAAGCGAAAAATTGTTTTTTCATCTTGTTGCATTCCCGTAATTTGGAAGAATATTTTTGATGGTTGTATCGCAATTCAGCCGCAAAATTATCCATATTCGCAACAACTACCAAATTTTACATTTGTAAATACCCTTGTGAAGTACGCAAAATTCTATATACCCCTGCTTCTCCTGATTCTTGGCAAGATTTCCCTGCAACCCTTATTTTTAAAAAATGACATCGGCTCTGAGGGTAATCCGATCAGGATAATGCTCACGCCAAGCGTTGACGCACAAAAAATAACCAATTCAACAGACCTTCTTGTCACATATTTAAAAAAGGCTACTGGGCTTGAATATTCAGCCTCGGTGCCAACCAGTTTTATTACCGTTATTGAAGGCTTTGGGTCAGGGAAAGCAGATTTTGGTGCGCTGAACACATTCAGCTATGTACTTGCACATGAGCGGTATGGAGCCGAAGCAGCTTTAAAAGTTGTACGTAGAGGTGGCGAAACGACCTATAAAGGCCAGATCATTGCACGAACAGACTCTGGTATCGATTCACTCTATGAACTTCACGGCAAAAAAATGGCCTATGTGGATGCGGCTTCTACTTCAGGCTATATTCTGCCCAAAGCGCTTCTTGATAAAAATGGGATAAAACCCGGAGCTGAAGTCTTCGGCATGAAGCACGATAATGTTGTCACTATGGTATATCAAAAGCAGGTAGATGCCGGGGCAACGTTTTACTCTCCACCAGACCCGCAAACTGGTGAAATCCTCGATGCCCGGGCCCGTGTAAAAGCACAGTTTCCTGATGTTTATGAAAAAGTGAAGATTATCACGCTGACTGAGGCTATACCAAATGACCCATTCGCATTCAGGAAAGATTTCCCAGAGGACATCAAGCAGAGGATTATAAAAGCACTGCTCGATTTTCAAAAAACGGAGGAAGGCCGAAAAGCTCTCTACCAAATCTATAGCGTGGAAGGTTTGGAACCGGCTAGTGATTCTGATTATGATCAGCTTCGCTCAATGATCCGATCTTTCGGTGGTGACCTGGAAGCTGCTTTAAAAAAGAAGTAGATTTGGCCTGCAAACATTGACTGATAAGCTTAGAGCTTAAAAAAACTTTAATTCCAGAAGCAATCAATATTGCATTACCCAATTTACGTATCAAGAATTACCATCACAGATCACTAAAAATGCTTGAACTCAAAAACATACAAAAAATATATCCCAATGGTACACATGCACTTAAAGGCGTTTCTTTAAATGTTGAACCAGGCGAATTCCTTTCTATTATCGGTTTGTCCGGTTCAGGTAAATCCACACTCCTACGCTGCATGAACCGCCTGCATGAGCCGACAAGCGGTACCATTTCTTTTAAAGGGCAGGACGTAACGCATATTTCCGGCGAGCGACTAAGGGATTATCGAAAAAAGATAGGCATGATTTTCCAGCATTTTAATCTCGTAAAACGCCGGTCGGTGCTGGACAATGTGCTTTCCGGTTATCTCGGCTCAATGCCGGTATGGCAATCCATCCTGGGACAATTCCCTGCCGATATCTGCGAGGAGGCTTTAAAAAACCTCGAGATCGTAGGAATTCGCGAAAAGGCACATTTTCGTGCAGATGCCCTTTCCGGCGGGCAGCAGCAGCGTGTAGCAATCGCACGCTCGCTTATGCAGCGGCCAGAAGTTCTGCTTGCTGACGAACCAGTGGCAAGTCTGGATCCTGCAACATCACATTCCGTAATGAAATATCTCGAAATGATCAACAAGCAATTCGGCACTACAATCATTTGCAATTTACACTTTTTAAGCCTAGTGCGACAGTATTCTACCCGTGTTATAGCTTTAAAAGGTGGCGAAATCGTTTTTGAAGGTTCACCAACGGTCATTGATGATGACTGGTTTAAAAAGATATACGGCGATGATGCTATCGAGGTCGAGATTAAATAATCCTGATTAATAATTGGTATTTAATACAGAGAACAATGTCAGACAAAAAAGTTTTAAAAAAAGTACAAGCATTTCTGCTTGATGTTTTTTTCGGGTTTTACATTTCAATTCTCACAGAGAGGATACTGCTTTATGCAGTGATCCTCGATGACATGCCCGAACCTCTCACCAATACAAAATTACTGACACACCTGCTTATTGGCGCCATTTTCGCAATCCTAACATTTGCAACAAGGACTTCCCTTTCTTTAAAAATGTTCGGCCTTGGAGCTGAACGGGATTCTTTAAAAAATGCCGTTGCTATACATATAGCATGGATACTCATCACAATTTCCGTTGTTGCCGGCTGGGTGATTACCAGAATTTCATTGGTTGACTTTTTTTCAGCGGAAGGGTT
>DASPKH010000327.1:0-8627 GCA_035628175.1 Patescibacteria group bacterium | reverse complement strand
TTCACCTGCTTTAGCACAGAATGCAGCTCGGCCATTATACGGACTTTTCGGGCAGTATGCTATTAATAATCATTCGGCAAATTTTCAAAATCTACCGGATGCTTTTAGCTGCGGTGCGAATTATACTTCCGGCCGTGGTGGAGGATTTTCAATCGGCGCGCTTTATGAGGTGCCATTCGCAGATGCTTTTAAAATGTCGCTGCGCGCGAGTTATCTGTCTGATAACGCCACTCTTCGTTCCTCAGAAAATCAACTTCTGGGAATTAATGGCGAGGCACAAAACGGGACATTTGAAAAAACTCTTGGTGCGGAAATCTCTACAATTGGACTGGAACCAAGTATAGGGTATCAGCTGTATCGAGGTCTTAATCTTCATGCCGGGGCACGCATTGGGTTCTTAATGCAAAAAGCCTATGAACAGAAAGAGCAAATCGTGAATCCTGGTAATGCAGTTTTCTCAGAAAACCAGACGCGTACGAGAAACCAGTCAAGCGGTGATATATCAGGTACTTCAGCACTTCAGGCTGCCTTGCTTGGCGGTTTAAGCTATGACATACCTTTAAATGCTGAAGCTACTTTTATTGCATCACCGGAAATTTTTTATTCCTTTGGGCTTACATCATTTGTATCAGGACTTAACTGGACTGGGAATGCTCTTCGAGCTGGCGTTTCTTTTAAAATGAGCCCTGCGGCGTCACACCCTGTACTTGCACCGCCCACTGAAACCCCTATACCTGTGACTCCAACGCCTCCACCTGTGCCTCCTGTGCTGACTGCGCGGTTAGACGCTGTAGGCGTTCTTGAAAATGGTACTGAAGTGGCGCTTACGTCTATTGTGGTTGAAGAATTCCTTCGGAGGCAGTCTCAGCCGCTCCTACCATACATCTTTTTTGATGATAATTCGGCTGAAATTCCTGTTCGTTATAACCGTATAACAGCAGCACGAGTATCAGAGTATTCTTTAAATCAACTATACTCACTTGAAACGATCAAAGCTTATCACGAGATTTTAAATATTATTGGCAAACGTTTACGAGATAATCCTTCTGCAAATATTACTCTTTCAGGGCATAATTCCAATACAGGAAACGAGCGGAATAATGTAAATCTTTCCCGTCAGCGCGCCGAAAACATTAAAAACTACCTAACAAGTGTTTGGGATATTCCCTCATCAAGAATATCCGTTCAGGCACGTAATCTTCCTTCTTCACCATCGAACACTCAGGAGCCTGATGGTATTGAGGAAAATCGTCGCGTAGAGATTACATCATCTTCACCTCATATTCTTTCACCTATTGTCCTAAATGATACACTTCGTACTGTCAGCCCTCAGGCTGTCCGTTTCAAAACAAATGTACAGTCTGGTGCCGGTATTGAAAACTGGAATATTACGCTTACAGGTGCCCAAGGATATACGGTAAAACAACTGACTGGAACAGGCAGTATTTCTGGAATAAGTGATATCAGAACTGACGAGATTGCTTCAGCACTCCCTTCCGGAAGAGGCGCTGTGATCTATACACTGGAGGCACGTGATAATGTCGGTCAGATCTTTAAAACGGATGACCGTATAATTGCTCTCGAGAACCGGACAATTGATGTAAAACACCGTGAGAGCGGAACTGATAAGGAGATTGAGAATTATAGCCTGATGCTTTTTGAATTTGATAAGGCAGACCTGAGTGCGGAGAATGAACGAATTACACGCTCAATTAAATCTTCGATAAAGCCAGGTGCAAACATAACAGTGACGGGATATACTGATCGTTTCGGAGATGAAAACTACAATTTACGTCTGTCAGAAAACCGTGCCCGTAATGTCGCTCGCATTCTGGGAATAAGCACTGAGAACGCGCGTGGCCTGGGTGAAAATGTATTGCTCTATGATAATACATTGCCGGAAGGAAGATTTTACAGCCGGACAATTAATATCACTGTTGAAACCCCAATAGTGAAATAAACTTTTAAAAATCTCTTCTTTTTAAAAAATATTTCCTATCTTTAAAACGCAGAATGAAATAAAAGCGGTTGCAATGCATCGTGTTAAATTGCAACCGCTCTTTGAGAAAAATTTTAAAATGCTATGAAAATCGAACAGCTTTTTCACTATGGCACAGCCGAAAAAATGGCTCTGCCACTTTTTTCTATGTCTGTTTCAGCAGGGCTGCCTACAGCTGCTGATGATGATATAGAAACGAAACTGGATTTAAACGAATATATCGTCAAACATCCCGCGACAACATTTTTTGTTAAGGTACATGGTGAAGATTTAAAAGATGCCGGGGTTTTCAGTGGTGACCTCCTTGTAGTGGATGAGTCCATTGAACCAAAAGATGGGAAAATTGTAGTTGCGCGAGTTGGTGGCGAGATGACCGTGAAAATTTATCGAGTGATAAAAGGTGAAATATTTCTGGAAAGTCAAGTTGGCCAGCTTTTGCCTTTAAAAGTTAATAATCTAAAGTTTTCAGTTGCAGGTGTGGTGACCCATGCTATTCACAGCGTTTAAAAACGTTTTAAAAAGACCCGTATGAAAGCAACCGATAAGAAACAGGTGGACCAGCGCTATAGTTTTGAAGCGCCACTGCATCATGCTAAGGTGCCTGCAGGGCTACAGGTATTTCCAGCACAAGGTTCTGTACTTGATCTTAATACGCACCTTGTACATCACCCCGAAGCTACCTTCCTCGTACGTGCATGTGGCGAAAGCATGATAGAGCGTGGGATCTATGATGGCGATATCCTAATCGTAGATCGTGCAATTATTCCGGTAGAAGGAGACGTTGTAATTGCATCGCTCGATGGCGAATTAACTGTAAAAACGCTGGAGATAAAAGGCGATCGTACTTACCTCGTTGCTGCAAATAAGAAGTTTCTCCCGCTTGAAATTACACCATTCATACAATTTCAAATATGGGGTGTGGTCGTCCACGTAATACATGCACTTTAAAATTCAAGAACTTATATCTGTGAAAGTGAAAAAAGTCAACTGTAATTTCCAATCACGTTTTTCGCCTTTTTTAAGACATCCCGCTCACTTTTAAAAGCGATTTTCTCAATTGCCTCATCTATTGCAAACCAGCGTGCCTCATGAACCTCATGGTCGTGTTGCGAAACTTCACCGCTTTTAAAGCGCATTAGGAAAAAATATACAAATTTGTGATAGCGCAATTTTCCTGATGTGGTTGAGGCCACATACCAGTATTCCACTTTTTCGAGCAATTCAAGAAGCTCGCAGTTAATTCCTGCTTCCTCACGCACTTCTCGCACGGCTGTTATTTCCGGTGTCTCACCTTTATCAATAATCCCTTTCGGCAATTGCCATCGCTGCTGTTTTTCACCGACGCAGATTAGCACAACTTGTAAGAGGTTGCCTTCGTTTTTAAAAGCTACTCCACCGGAAGAAACCTGATTTTTTGTTCTCAAGTATGTCATGAAATTTAACGTTAATTGATTTTTAAGAAAAACGCTGATATAAGAAATAAAGATTTGGATTTCAAGAGAAAAAGGTTATCTTAATATGCTTAACAAGAAACAGGGCCTTCAGGCACGAATAAAAAATTAATATTCCGGGTTGATATGAAAAACTTATATACACGCTTTATTATTTTTGTCTCGCTCTATGCCGCGTCAGTACTTGTTCCTCAGGAAATTCTTGCGCAAAAGGAGGACTTCTTTATATCAAGAATAGATACATCTGAGTTCCCCCTGATCAAGGCAGATTTTACGGCGACCGATGCATTAGGATATTTTCGGACTGATTTACAGAGTTCTAACTTTACGGTCTTCGAAAACGGGACACAAATAGCACCATCATTGGTAACAACGCAGTGCGACGATATAAAACTTGACCCGGAAGTTAGCGTGGTGCTTGTTATGGATCGCAGCTGGTCTATGGATATACGGCAAAATGGGATCTCCGATAGGATCGAGTGGCTTAAATATGGTAGCAGTACCTTTCTGGATAATCTCAATTTCTACGGACGTACCTCGGTAGCTGTTGTAGGATTTAGCTCTACAGCAGGCCTGATCTCGCCATTTTTGCAGGATAAGGAAGCTTTAAAAGATTCAATTAATAAGAAGCTGTTAGCCGGTGGTACTACTAACTATAATAACCCGTTTTTAAATCCATATGATGGTGTTATTGACCTGTTTAAAACCCGTGATCAGGATGTACGAAAAGTAGTGATTTTCATGACGGATGGAGATCCAGACCCGAATATCCAGATACAGACACAGAAGATCGTAGATTCGCTGCTGCACTACCGCATACAGGTTTTTACAATCGCTGTATACCTTCCGACAAATGATTTTCTGGCGAATGTTGCGCGCTTCACTGGTGGGCAGACATATAATGCTTATACACGCGAAGAACTTGCCAAT
Source organism: Patescibacteria group bacterium (assembly GCA_035628175.1). GTDB lineage: Bacteria > Bacteroidota > Ignavibacteria > Kapaibacteriales > DASPKH01 > DASPKH01. The sequence continues at coordinate 4,247 of DASPKH010000327.1, read as the reverse complement.
ATTTATAAATTGCTTGCCCTTGAATCTCAGCTTTCTCAAAAATGCCGAGTTCAGTGGATATCACCGTATGGCTGCACAGAATTAGATAGAATCCGGAATGCAAAGGTTACATTCCTGCCTTTAGGCAAAGTTGAGAATCTGGACTTTACGGCACCGCCACGAAGTACCGGACTGATAAAGGCAAGTGAAAGTATTTTGTCATTCGGTGATACTCCTATCGGACAGGATGTTACTCTTCCTGTTACAATTACAGCTGAACGGGGTGATTTTCTGGTAAATGATGTTTCTATACTGCCTGGCGGTTTCTTCAGGATAGCACCTGATGGCATTACTGTCGGTGGTGTCCCAAAAACTCCGCCTTTTATGCTGAATGCTGGACAATCTCTAACGGTAAACATAATATTTACACAGAAAGAAAGGCAGATATTCCGTCAGGCAGAATTGTTTATTAATAGTTCACCATGTCAGCAGCGTGTGACACTCGTAGGTGGTCTTTCACAGGTGCAGCTTATTACGCCTAATGGTGATAAGCCCGGAAACGTGCGTGTGCCATACAAAACATGTGATACAATTGACATTCAGTGGGCAGGTATAGAGAGGAATGAACCTGTTAATTTATATTTCAGTACTTCCGACGCTCAGCCCTGGGTCTGGATACCAATTGCTTCGAATGTCACAGGGTTTAGCTATAAATGGAAAGCACCACAAGCAGGTATCACCTATCGCGTGAAGGTAGAAATGGCTGGGAAGAAAGTCTGGCAGTGGTCTAAACAGTTTGGTGGCATCGGAGACGATGCAGGTGAGTCTATAGACGTATCGCCAAACGGATTCTTCGAATTTGTAGGTGGCCATTTTGAGCAGTCTATAGAGCTTCCGGGTAGTGGCCTTACGTCAATAGCCAGCAAGGGGCAGAAAGACTTTTTCGCTGTAAAATATGATACGGATGGAAATCCTCTCTGGATGACTTCAGCTGGAGGACCCGGTGATGACCGAGCGCTTGCAGTTGTTTCCGATCCACAAAACAATGTCTATGTCACAGGTTATACCTCTCCCGGGGCAAGCTTTGGATCACAGAACCTACAGCATTATACAAGTGATTCCAATAATCTTTTTGTTGCAAAATATACAGGCAAAAGTAATACACCGGAATGGCTCATTTATAGCCGGGGACAGGGTGTGGCACAAAGGGGATTTGCACAGGGTACGAAAATCACATACGGTATAGACCGCGGTGTCGAATATATATATGTGCAGGTGGATTATAAGTTTTTTAATGAATTTGTTGGCCTTGCTACAAGTGTAAGGTTTGGTAATGGAAGCGCAGCCACTCAAACAGGCATACTTCGCATTGCCACTACTAACCCCTTTACAGTTTCATTTGTAAATTCACTTCCTCCAGGAGTGCAGTTCCCGGCAGACAAAAAGCGTGATGTCGATGCTACACAGAATGAATACTTTACTGGTAAATTTTTTCCAACATTACGGGGTAGCTTTGATCCTACGTATAAATTACCGGGAATTCCAGATCTAACGACAAATGGAAGAAACGATGCATTCATTGCGAAAATAGGTGGCGTGCCTGGTTCAAGCGATAGCAGCGATCATCTTTTCATGGTAGACGCGCCATCAATTCAATTTACCTTAATGGATGGTACCATTATTCCATCCGAAGATATTGGAAGTATTGCTGTCGGGCAGACCTTACCGGTAATTTTAAAAGCTGTCCTGAGAAATACCGGAACGACAGATATATTATTAGATGACGCCATCTTTTCAGGTCCTGATGCATCAGAATTCGCTCTTGCTTCCTCGGTCAAGGGGATTGTTTTAAAAGCCGGCGCAACAATTACAGTTGAACTTCATTTCAGGCCTTCAGAAGTAGGACCGCGAACGGCTACTCTTGCAATTCTGGGGTCATGTGATGTCGTCGCCTCTATTGTTGTAAATGCTACCGGCCTTATTCCATGCTCTACAACGGCCCAGCCCGTTGCTTTTGAGGCAATTGGACTAAATACTACAAGCACAAAAACAATCCCGTGCCTATTAAAGTACGAGGGGCTTGTGCCTGTAGCGGTGCGACCATTTTTAACGGGGAATGATGCAATATCCTTTACGTTCAATATTACATCGCATACACGTGATGGCAACGGCTTTGTCACGCTACAGCCTGGAGAATGTCTTGCCGGTGTAGTGACCTTCAGCCCAAGTGAAGGGAGGACATATTTAGCTCACATAGAATATGAAGGCTTGGAGGAATGTGGCGATCCTGTCACGCAGATTGGCGGATACGGTCTTCGGCCATACCTGGTACTTGGCCAAAAGAACTGGGAAAAGAAGCGCATGCTCACCAGTCATACGGGCATGATATTTCTGCAAAACAAGGATGAGGTAGATGCCCTTATAGACGAAATAAGACTTTCGGATCCGGCGACACAGGATTTTACATATCAGATTGTTTCTCCTGCAGGCATTACATTCCCATATCTTTTAAAACCAGAAGAAAGTATTGAGATCACTGTTGGGTTTACACCCACAAGTGCGACAGGTATTTTAAACACAAATATCGAAGTACGGGTCAATAGTTTCCCTAATCCATTAATTGGGAACCTAATTGGTACAGGAGTACTGCCAGTTATTGAAGCGCGTGATACAAGTTTTAAAGGAACTCTAGTTGGAACACTCTCTGATGAAATAATTGATGTGCCTGTCTATAATCGAAGTGCGGATACGTCCCTATATATTGAAAAAATTGATGTTTTACAAAACGACGGTGGTGATTTTATCCTTCCAGCTTTTGCGTCAAATTTCTCAATTCGTGAACTTCAAAGCTATATTGCTCAAATCCGCTTCCGTCCTTCGGCGGCAGGTATACGGTTTTTAAGACTCAAAATTACATCTGATGCGGCCGCCGGCCCTACAACTGATCCGCGTGTGGAAACAGTAATGACGATCACAGGAGAAGGACTTGATGTTAATGTTCATGAAGTACCCCCTTTTAAAAATGTCCTCACGTGTGAAGCCCTGGCACAAAAAGTTACTTTTGCAAATACGAGCGCGACGGAGACACTGTATATAACAGGGTTCACACAAATTTCAGGTGTGCCAGGCTACTTTAGCATCATGCCTCAGAATATAACTATTCTACCTCAGACATCTGCCGATATTACAGTTACATACACACCTGATAATACCGGCAATCACATCAGTGAGTTCGCCGTAGAAAATAGTTTTAAAAAGCCAATGAGCATTCGTCTGGAAGGCGATGCGCGTACAGCACGGCTCGCTTTGACTACAGATGCCCTTCCAGAAGCAACCCCGGGAGAGGTAATCACAGTACCGGTGCATCTAACGACAGAAGATCTCGGTTCGGTAGCAATTACGTCAATCAAATTTCACATTGCTTTTGATCACCGTCTCCTCCGTTTAAAAGGAATAAGCGGGTTACTCAATTGGAATTTTACAGCAGTGCCGATTTCGAAAGACCTGACAGAAATTTCCGGCACCGGGCCTGCCCTCCCGGGGAATGCTGTTAAAACTGCACTGCTGAATATCCTGCTCGAAGTCTACCTTCTGAATCAGAAAAGCACAGAGGTGGTAATATCAAATATTGAAACGGGTTATAAATGTATTGTATCACCGCAAAGTGCTACGTCATTTACTTTGGGCGAAATCTGCTTTCCTGGTGCTAGGAACATTAGTCTCAGCAGTACGCAATACATGCTTCAGGAGGTTCATCCAAATCCTGTTTCCGATGAAGCAAGAATCGTCTTTGGCGTCGGGCTAGATGGCCGTACTGTCATCACGCTGCATAATTCGGCCGGAGTTCTCGTAGAAACTGTGCTTGACGCAGTTTTAAAAGAAGGCCTGTATGAAAGTTCAGTATCATTGCGCAATATCCCATCAGGTGTATATTTTTATACAATCCATTCAGGGCCATTTACAGCTACGCAAAAGCTTATCGTAGTAGAATAATTCAAAGCCGTGTTTTTAAAAAGCCCGGACTCTAAATTCTTAAGAGAGTACTTGCGCAAACACAAAAAAGGCTTGAAGTTTAAAAACTTCAGGCCTTTTTAATGTACAGAATATGGGAATCGAACAAAAGAATGTAGGTGCAGGATCAATTATTGCAATGTCCATCTATATAAAACTGTTCCCGAAATTAATTAGATCCTAATATGTATCTAGGCATGACCTGTTGTTATTAATGAAATGATTCTTCAAAATTCTTTTATAAAGATTAAAAGCTA
>DASPKH010000326.1:0-5034 GCA_035628175.1 Patescibacteria group bacterium | reverse complement strand
AAAAAAAATGAACGATTCCGTTACTCACCCAACGGTTTGTATTTTATAGGCAATTCATCTGTTTTAAAAACAAATGATCAGACGGATATTTCAGGTACTTTAAAAAAGTTTGGGAACATGAGTTTATACCCGTTCTTTATTTTGCCAGGCGATAGCACCGCATTTCAGTTGAGAGCCGATGATACACTTGTCATGGTCTCTCTGCCTGAAGGGAAAATACTCCGTCGCTATGATTCAGTTGTAAACGCCAGTGCTTACTTAAACCCTACTATGCCTGTGCATGCAGCTGGTGGACGTGTTGCTGTTTCTATCGGTGGAGGCGATACAATTTTGATCATGAGATATACAGATGGGGAAATTGTACAAAAAATAGTAGGGGAGTATATGCAGCCGTTAAGCTTTACTCCCGATGGTGAATATTTGATCAGCGCTAGTAATTTCAATTTAATGGTTGTTCATATAAGCACAGGAGCAGTATGGAGATATCCGGACTTTGTTAAGCCGGAATTTCCTCGTGCAATATCTGGAAACGGACTAATTTTCTTTAATGAAGTATCCCCGCTTGCAGACTGTTCTGAGCCCAAAAAATACCAGCCTGTTTTAAAAATGTACAAGCTCAATATCGGATGGGTCGTACCAAATGACCTTGTACATGCCAAAAGAGGTATCAACTCTGAAATCCTAGAGAATAATACTAAACTCCGTATAACCTATGCCGATTCATTAATGCTAACGTGGGATATACAAAATGGTCAGCTCTTAAAACATGAAAAAACGAATTTCTTAACGTATTCTGCAATATCGCCAGACTCTGCGACCTCGAATGATGGTAAATTGAAAGTAAGAGTAAGAGCCGTAACTGGGGCTGAATTACAGCTCCGTGATGCCCAAAACGATACTTTGATACGTTTTCTTCAGGGTTCATATACTTTTAAAAACGTCAGCGCTATAATTTTTTCAAATGATTCTAGATATATTATTGCTTCTCTTATTAAATTTCCTGTACAAGGCTCTACTGTACATACCTCTGCCCTACAAATATGGGAAGCTGCTACAGGGAAAATCATTGCAACATATAATGAGAATTGCCCTGCCTCGCTTTTGTCCGTCACTTCAGATAATCGTTTTATTGTATGGATCGCGCATACAGGTAAGGTAAAGGTTTTTAATGTAAATGGTGTAATGACTGACGTTGATGAGCACCCTGGTAGAATTTCCTTACAGGAATTGTGTATCCAGCCCAATCCTGTCACTGACTATGCGAATGTAAGGTACAATGTTGAATCACCTGGTTTTTTAAAAATCTCTGTACATGATATTTTGGGGCGGGAAGTAGCCGTTTTAAAAAATGATTATACTGAAGCTGGAAGCTCTACTGTATCATTGAGTGGCTCCGAATTGCCGATGGGCACATACTTTGTAAATATTACGGGAGCGCGTCAGAGCAAAACAACATGCTTTGAGGTAATCCGGTAGAAGCTTCCTGCTGTCTATAATTATAAACGGTTTCTGTGAATAAAGCAGATACGCTTTTTTATGGAACAAGTTCTTGATTTTAAAAGTATTTAGGTGTATCTGCGTCATAATGCTCACACCATTGAAATGGAAAAGAGTCTGTGCACGATTTAAAACAGTAACCAGAATACTTTTTACGTCACCTTTACACCATATATATGAAAAGCTCGCTTCTCCTTGCCATGCTGCTTACAGGATCTATACACCTTTATAGCCAGGAAGCACCCCGTGTTTTTAAAAACACCACACTTTACCCAGAAGGCCGCCTGGAAATAGGTACTTATGGCTTTGCGACAAAATATCTTGGAGAATTCACAGATAACCGCGTTGGAGAGGGGATTGGGTTCACTACAAAATATACGCTTCCTTCATTACCGGAAATAAGCTTCGGAGCCCGCTATACGCATGGCTATCTGCGCTATGACAGACGCTATGCATCACGATTTGGGATTAGCTATGATCAGCAGTTTCCAGAAGAACATTTCACTGGTGCAAAGAAAAATGGCACAATCCGCCGTACTAAAATTGATTCATATGAAGCTCTTGCCTATCTTAATTTATTTCCCCGGCATGAGTTAAATTACTACCTGATGGGTGGTGTTGGTGTTTTGGCGTTTCAACCACAGGATGTTATTGATAATCCATACACTGAAAGTGGAAGAGGCGTGATTATGAGCAAATCACTGAACAAAACCAATTTGATATTCACTACATCGGAGGTTTGGGAGTTGATTATTATTTTACTCCTACTATCTCCCTTGGAGCCCAGGCCTCTGTACATATACTGTCAACAGATTATGTCGATGGCTATGCAAGCAAGGTAGTTAATGAGACAGGGAGTCCTGTTGAGGCTACCAATATGGATGCCTATGCAGATTTCGGTTTAAAGCTTTCTTATCATCTTTTTACGGATAGTGATATAGATAGTGATGGACTTTTAAATAGCGAGGAGATTGCACTTGGTATGAATCCATACTCGCCGGACAGCGATGAGGATGGAGTCTTGGATTTCGAGGAAGTACGGACTTTTAAAAGCAATCCTCTTGCAACTGATTCCGATCTGGATGGGCTAGGTGATGCTGAAGAAGCCTATAACCTGCGTACCGATCTTTTAAAAACTGATTCAGATGATGATGGTCTAAGTGATTTTGACGAAGTACGCCTGTATAAGACTAATCCGGTTTTAAAAGATTCTGATGGGGATAATCTTGCTGATGCTGCAGAATTCCAAAAAGGTGCAAACCCGATGTCAGGAGATACAGATGGGGATGGTGTGAGCGATTTTGATGATAATTGCCCAACGTTCTTTGGTTTAAGAGAGAAGGATGGCTGCCCTGACCCAGCTCCTTCAATTGCAGATGCAGCAAATGTAACAGTCAATTTTAATGGCGAAGGAAAGGATATTGTGATCCATGATACAGTTTATGTATTTCGCGAAATGAAAAATATTCGTGAAAATGAATCTTATACTCCTTATGGAATTAATTTTGAAGCAGGGAAATCTGTCATTCGCGAAGAGTCGGAAATTATCCTCGATGATGTAGCACGATGGCTAAAAAATTCTCCGGAAATTACGGTTGAGGTCCGTGGCCATACTGATGCTGATGGTCCGGAAGAATATAACGCAAAGCTCGCTGAAGCGCGCGCTGATGCAGTACGGGTTTACCTTATGTCACAGGGAATCAATGGAGATCGGCTTGAAGTGAAAGGTTTTGGAGAGTATCAGCCTGTTGCAAGCAATGGTGCTGTAAAAGGGAAAGCGCGGAATCGCCGGATCGAATTCTTTGTAAAGACCAATGGACAGAAAACGATTGGCGTAAAATAATTTTTAAAGATTTCTTTAAAAGCCGTAGGGAAATTTCTCCTGCGGCTTTTTCTTTTTACAATCAGCGTTCCAGTATTATTGTTACTGGCCCAGAATTTACGAGCTCCACATCCATCATTGCACCAAAAATACCAGTTTGAATATTGACAGAACTTTCCTTTTTTAAAAGCGTGATCATGTCATTATATAGTGGCTCAGCTATCTCTGATCTTGCAGCGTCAGTAAAGCTCGGCCGCGTTCCTTTTTTTAATTCGCCATAGAGCGTGAATTGCGACACAAACAAAACTCCGCCACAAATATCCGTTACTGAACGATTCATTTTGCCTTCCTCATCTTCGAAGATGCGTAGCTTTAAAAGCTTGTCGGACATCCATTGAAGCGTTTCTGATGTATCGGTATGCGTAATTCCTACCAGAACCAGCAAACCTTCTTCAATCTCCCCAGTAATTTTCCCCTCAACCCTTACCTTAGCTTTTAAAACTCTCTGGACAACACAGCGCATACTCTAGGAAAAATATTTTACAACGGCTGATACTTTTTAAAAGGGCAGAAAGCCGCGAAAAACGTATATTTGAAATACTGCTTTTAAATCTTTTAAAAGCGCCCACCACGAAAATACTTTTTTAAAAACATACATACAAATCTTTTAAAAACAATGGAAACTGTTGAAAAAGAATCACTTATCGGGCGTGAAATAAAGTGCCTTGACAAAGGTTTTGTACGGCTTGTGGACTACATGGGAAGCGATGCGGCAATAGTACAAGCAGCACGTGTCTCCTATGGCGCAGGGACAAAAACAGTAAACGAGGATCGCGGATTAATACGCTATCTGCTTCGCCACGCGCATACATCGCCGGTGGAAATGGTGGAGTTTAAATTTCACATCAAAGTGCCGATCTTCATAGCGCGCCAGTGGATCCGCCACAGAACTGCAAGCGTGAATGAATATTCCGGCCGTTATTCCGAAATGCGTGATGAATTCTACATTCCTGACCTAGAGCAGATCCGCCCACAGAGTACAATGAATAAGCAGGGTAGAAGTGAGGAATCGTTGCCAACAGAAAAAGCGCAGGAAATTGCCGAAAATCTTGAAACTTCACAGCGTGAGCTCTACGAAGAATATCGCGGAATGCTCGATCAGGACGTAGCACGTGAGCTCGCCCGTATCAATCTACCGCTCTCGATGTACACAGAGTGGTACTGGAAGATCGACTTGCACAATCTCTTTCATTTTTTGCGTTTGCGGCTTGATAATCACGCACAGTATGAGATCCGTGTTTATGGTGAAGCAATTGCGGAAATTGTGAAAGAAGTGGTGCCGCATGCTTGGGAGGCTTTTGAGGATTATATCCTTCATGGGCAAAAATTCTCCCGGCCGGAGCTACAGGTTTTAAAAACACTTTTAAAAGAGCGGCGTCCTTCAATGGAAGAGCTTGCTGAGGCCGGTTTAAAAACACGTGAAGCCCGCGAATTTTTAGCAAAACTCGAATCGCTTTAAAACATGATTATCACGAAGGTTGCCATTCCGCCAGATACGCTAATTCGTACATCATTTTTGAAAACTGATTACGAGGATGCATTTCTAGCGGAATTTGCCTTAGCACGTCCTCTTACCGTTGAAGAAGTTTTAAAAGCATTTTTTCTTTCAGCTCCGGCCTGGGTGAAGTTTTTATTCAGGATGCGGAATGCACTTG